>NZ_JBHVFF010000021.1:0-48102 GCF_042801895.1 Streptomyces sp. NPDC057543
CCTCGGGAGTACGCACTCCCGAGGCCCCTCGCATGTGACGCACCGAGCGGGTGGCCGGTGCGGGTCAGCCGACCGGCAGGCCCTGGGTGGGCAGGCCCTGGGTGGGCAGGCCGCCCTGGGTCGCGGCACCGGCGGTGCCGCCGAGGACCTTGCCCGCGCTGCCTGCGGCGCCGCCGGCGGCGCTCTGCACGGCGGGAGCGGCCTGGGAGCCGGCCTTGCCGACGGTCCTGCCCGCGGCCGGGAGGGCCGTCCCGACGATCTTGCCGCCGGTCTCGCCCGCCGCCTTGGTGCCCTGCTGCGACGCGCCGTCGACCGTCTTGCCGAGGCCGGCGCCGTCGACGGTGGTCAGACCGCCGAGCTGGGGGGTCTGCGGGAGCTCCGCGGCACCTGCGGCTCCGGCCGCACCGACCACGGGGGCCGCACCCGCGGCGATCAGCAGCGCGGCACGGGCGATCCGGCGGGTCAGGGGGAGGGACATGATGCTCCTTCGACGGAATGAGGAAGACGAGGAATCGCTCTGTCCGTTGATCGGACGCAATGACAACCGTCGTAAGGGCGGGAGAGGTTGCGGTACGTCGAGGTAAAGACTCGGTAATGCGTCACATGATCCGCAATGGACGAACCCGGGCGGACGTCACATTCCCGGAGTGGCCGATGGGCCGTCACTTCCCTTTGTTGGCAAGGAAATTGGGGGGTGCCGGAGAGGTGTCGGCAGGTGTTGCGTGCGCGGGTGTTCCGGAAAGGCCGGACAACACCTGCGGGTGACTCTTCGTACTGTTGAACGACTACGGGATGGGACGACTACGGCGCCGACCGACCACCGCACCGATCGACTACGGCGCGAGCCCCATGCGGACCTCGGTGGTGCCCGGACCCTTGCCGTCCGTACCGTTCGTACCCACCGTCCGCCAGCCGTCCCCGGCCTTCCACACCCGGTCCGCGTACGCGACCTCGTCCAAGTGGAGCGCCTCGGACCGCGCGACCGCCCAGTGCGCGAGCTCCCAGCCGCGCCGTGACGGGCCGTCGTCCCCGGAGGCGCGGGCCGCGGGCACCGGCACCGAGACCGTGCGCGCCGCCGTCGCCGAGGCACCGGCCGCACTCTTGCCGTCCTGCCGCGCCGACGACCGCTCCGCGGGTAGCACGTCCTTGCCGAAGGCGCGCACCAGCTCGGCCCGCACCTTCGCCGCGTCGGCCTTCGTGGCCGTCGTCCGCGGCGGCGTGCAGTTCAGCGCGGCGGGCGTACGGCCGGTCAGAGCGGCCGCCAGCAACGCCGCGTCCGGCTCGTGCTTCGCGTACGCCTGCGGGAAACCGCTGCGCTGGACCCGCTGTGCGGCGACCGTCAGCGGCAGCCGCGAATAGCCGGGAACCTCGGCCAGGTGCCGGTAGAACTCCCCGGCGGAGTAGATCGGGTCCAGAATCTGCTTCTCGGTGCCCCAGCCCTGTGAGGGACGCTGCTGGAACAGCCCCAGCGAGTCCCGGTCGCCGTGCTCGATGTTGCGCAGCGCCGACTCCTGCAACGCGGTCGCCAGCGCGATCGTCACCGCGCGCTCCGGCATCCCGCGCGAGGTGCCGACCGCGGAGATCGTCGCGGCGTTCGAAGCCTGTTCCGGGCTCAGCCGGTACGTACGGCCCTGGCCGGCCGAACCGTCGGCGGACTCCACGGTGCACCCTTCGGTGACCCGGCTGCCGGTTACGTACTGGACGGTCAGATAGCCGCCCAGCGCGGTGAGCACGCCAAAGGCGGCCGTGACGCGCAAGAGGCGGGAGCGGCGGGTGTGTCGGCGGGCGGGGGAGACGTTCCGGGGCACGGGGCCACCGTACTGGAGTGCCCGGCCGGGTCCGAGGGCCCCAGGGCCTGTCCGGCGGATCAGAGTCGGACAGGCCCAGCCCCTCGGGGACGGTTTCGTTCGTCTAGGGTCGGTTCCATGCCCGAAAGCACGCTTGATCTCACCCTGGACGGCCCCGCGCTCACCGCCCGGCTCGTCGACTTCCCGTCGGTCAGCGGTCAGGAGAAGGACCTCGCCGACGCGATCGAGTCGGCGCTGCGCACCCTGCCGCACCTGACCGTCGACCGGCACGGCAACAACATCGTCGCGCGGACGAACCTGGGCCGTGCCGAGCGGGTCGTACTCGCCGGACACATCGACACCGTGCCGATCGCCGACAACGTGCCGTCCCGGCTCGACGACGACGGCGTGCTGTGGGGCTGCGGCACCTCCGACATGAAGTCGGGCGTCGCCGTGCAGCTGAGGATCGCCGCGACCGTGCCCGAGCCCAACCGCGACCTCACCTTCGTCTTCTACGACAACGAAGAGGTCGCCGCACACCTCAACGGACTCGGCCACGTCGCCGCCGCGCACCCCGACTGGCTGGCGGGTGACTTCGCCGTACTCCTGGAGGGTTCCGACGCCGAGGTCGAGGGCGGCTGCCAGGGCACCCTGCGGGTCTTCCTCCGTACCGAGGGTGAGCGGGCCCACTCGGCGCGCGGCTGGATGGGGTCCAACGCCATCCACGCCGCCGCTCCGATCCTGGCCCGCCTCGCCGCGTACGAGCCGCGCCGCCCGGTCATCGACGGGCTCGAATACCACGAGGGCCTCAACGCGGTACGGATCGAGGGCGGCGTCGCCAACAACGTCATCCCCGACTCCTGCACCGTCGTCGTCAACTACCGGTACGCCCCCGACCGCACCGCCGAAGAGGCGCTCGCCCACGTCCACGAGGTCTTCGCGGACTGCGGCGTCGCCGAGTTCATCGTCGACGACCACTCGGGCGCGGCCATGCCCGGCCTCTCCCACCCGGCGGCCAAGGCGTTCATGGCAGCGGTCGGGGGCACCGCCAAGCCCAAGTTCGGCTGGACGGACGTCTCCCGCTTCAGCTCCCTCGGCGTCCCCGCGGTGAACTACGGCCCCGGCGACCCGCTCCTCGCGCACAAGCGCAACGAGCACGTGGCGATCGACCGGATCACCCACTGCGAGGAACGCCTCCGCTCCTGGCTCACCGGCTGACCCACGGCCGCCATCGATCGTCGTCGGAGGCGCGACGTGTCCGGCCGCGCACAGGGTGCGGTCGGAGGGGATCCCGGTACCGGCGAAGTAGAAGATCACGGGTTGTCCCCGGAGATCGCGGCCATGAAGGTGGAGCGCCGGAAGTGGCCGTTGTCCTGGGCGAACATCGAGGCCGGGCCGTCGGCGATCTCGTGCACGGTCGTGGTGCAGGTGGGGGTGCGGGGTTCCAGCCGGCTGCCGGCTCGGCCGCAGCGCAGGCGGGGTCGGATTCGATGACGAGGGCGCCGATGCGCCAGGCCCGGACGCGGTGGAGTGCTTCGAGGCCCCCGGCCGGCCCGGGTTCGGGGGTGTGGAGGTAGGACTGGTGGCCGGTGATGTGCCGCTTGGCGAGCCACAGGGCGATGTCCTGCTCGGCCCAGGTGTGGGAGAGCAGGTGGAGGCGGGAGTTCTTTGCCAGGGCCTGATAGGAGTTCTTTGCCAGGACCTGATAGAGGCCCCAGCCGCTGTCGTAGTGGCCCTCGCTGCCGGGAATGCGGAGGATCCCTTCGACGACCATGACTGCGGCTGGCACAACGATCAGCTCGATACGCCCGTTAAGTCCGGAAAGCGTATGAAGGCGGATTTTTTCTGGTCAATGGGTAGCGTCCGGCCGGTCCTTTCCCGGTGGACATGCCGATGTCCTCCGCGCGTAACCCGCGTAGACCTACGCTGGAGCGGAACGAGCAGTACTCGAAGGGAGCAGCCGATGACGAATGGCGAATCCGAGGGCCTGCGGGCACTGGAGGAACAGAGGCTCGGGCCGGTACTGCGCCGCAAGGATCAGATCCAGCCCGGTACCACCGATCAGCGGCTGCTGGACACCGAGGGCGACTCCCAGTGGGTGCATACCGACCCGTGGCGAGTGATGCGGATCCAGTCGGAGTTCGTCGAGGGGTTCGGCGCGCTGGCCGAGCTGCCGAGCGCGATCAGTGTCTTCGGGTCGGCCCGCACGCCAGTGGGGTCGCCGGCATACGAGGCGGGCGTCCAAATCGGGCGGGCGTTGGTCGATGCGGGCTTCGCGGTGATCACCGGCGGTGGGCCGGGGGCGATGGAGGCGGCGAACAAGGGCGCCTGGGAGGCCAAGGGCATCTCGGTCGGCCTGGGAATCGAGCTGCCCTTCGAGTCGGGCTTGAACGAGTACGTGAACCTCGGGCTCAATTTTCGCTACTTTTTCGTCAGAAAAATGATGTTTGTCAAGTACGCCCAAGGGTTTGTCGTTCTGCCCGGCGGCCTCGGCACACTGGACGAGCTCTTCGAGGCGCTCACTCTCGTCCAGACGGGCAAGGTGACCCGCTTCCCGATCGTGCTGTTCGGTACGGACTACTGGGGCGGCCTCGTGGACTGGCTGCGTGAGACGGTGGTGGCCCATGGTGCCGCGTCCGACAACGACCTGGTGCTGTTCCACGTGACGGACGACGTGGATGAGGCCGTTGCCATGGTCTCGAAGGAGGTCGGCTCGCACGGGCCCCCTAGAGCTTGAGGCTGTCGGCGAGGGACTGGTTCCGGGCGGCCTGCTGCATCTGTGCCGTCATCGCCATGAGCTGGTGTGCGGTGATGGTGGCCGGCTCGGATGCTTCGATGTCCGAGACCACTTCGGAGGCGCCGAGTTTCATGTCCAGGACGGATGCGGGGTGTTCGGCAGTCACGGTCTCGGAGAGGTCTCCGATGGCTTCCCAGTCCCCGTTCTCGTGCTTAACGATCATGAACGCGGTGCGGCCACTTCCTGCCGGACCCGCTTGAGGATTTCGTCACGGGCGGATCCGTCGGAATGCGGCGGTCCTCGTCTACGCCTGCGACCGGACAGAGCCGGCCGAAATGCCTTTCACCATTGGGTACTGGTGCTTGGCTGTGGCGTATTCGAGGCCGTGTCTCCGCGCGGGTCACCTTCGTGGCGCGGGAGCGCTTCGGTGGAGTGGCAATCCTTGAAGCCCCTCCGACGATCGAGGAACGGATCCGGGGCGGAGCCCCGATCGGTCAGGCCAGTCCGCGCCGCGCGACCGCCGGCTCCCGGTGGCCGGCGATGGACGCGACCATGTCCAGTACCTGCCGCGTCTCCGCCACCTCGTGCACCCGGTACACCCGCGCCCCCAGCCACGCCGACACGGCCGTCGTCGCGAGCGTCCCGAGCACCCGTTCCTTCACCGGCCGGTCGAGCGTCTCGCCGACGAAGTCCTTGTTGGACAGCGATACGAGGACGGGCCAGCCGGTCGCCGTCATCTCGTCGAGCCGGCGCGTCGCCTCCAGGGAATGCCGGGTGTTCTTCCCGAAGTCGTGACCGGGGTCGATCATGATTCCGTCCGGCCGCACCCCGAGCCCGACCGCCCGCTCGGCCAGCCCCGCCGTCACGCGCAGGATGTCCGCCATCACGTCGTCGTACGCGACCCGGTGCGGCCGGGTCCGCGGCTCGGCGCCGCCCGCGTGTGTACACACCAGACCGGCGCCGTAGCGCGCGGCGACCTCCGCGAGCCTCGGGTCGACGCCGCCCCACGCGTCGTTCAGCACGTCCGCGCCGGCCTCGCAGACCGCCTCGCCGACGTCGTGGCGCCAGGTGTCGACGCTGATCACCACATCCGGGTGGCGGCGCCGCACCTCCGCGACGAACCCCACCGTGCGACGGGCCTCCTCCTCGGCCGTCACCTCGTCACCGGGGCCCGCCTTCACACCCCCGATGTCGACGATCGCGGCGCCGTCCGCGATCGCCTGCTCGACCCGGGCGAGCGCGGGCTCGTCCCGGAAGGTCGCGCCCTGGTCGTAGAAGGAGTCCGGGGTACGGTTCACGATCGCCATGATCACCGGCTCGTGCGCACCGAATTCACGCCGCCCAAGCCTGAGCGCACCGCTTCGCATCCCGTGTATCTCCTCTGGTAGATCGCCCGTGGGTCGCCTGCGACCCTAACTGTCGGTGCCGCATGGCACGATCGGACTCGGACAGGTTTCCGCTCTTGGGGAGATGCGCGTGTTCTGGTTCTTGCTGCTGGCGATGGTGGTGGTCGTGGCCGCGGTCACCCTCGCGGTGGTCGGCGGAGGGAAGAGCGCCGTCCTGCAGGACGTGGCGCCCGAGCAACTGACCGACCCGCTGCCCGCGACGCGTCCGGTCGGTCGCGCGGACGTCGAGGCGGTGCGGCTGCCGGTGACCGTACGCGGCTACCGCATGACGGATGTCGACGAGGTGCTCGGCAGGCTCGGCGCCGAGCTCGCCGAGCGGGACGCGCGGATCGCGGAGCTGGAGTCGGCGCTGGCCGGGGCGCAGGCGACCGCGGTCGGCGGCCCCGATCTCCTCAAGCGGCCGGAGGACCGGCCACAGCCGACCACGGAGCGCCCCGAAGAACGGCCGCAGCCGACCACGGAGCATCCCGAGGACCGCCCGAAGGCACCGTGGGAGGCGCCGGGCCAGGACCCGCGGCAGGATCCAAGGCACGACCCCCGGCAGGGCCCTTGGCAGGACACCCGGCCCGATCCATGGCAGGCCCCCGGACAACAGACCCGGCGACCCGGAGAGGAGCCCCGACGATGAGCGGCGGCGCACAAACGGCCCCGGACGGCGGACTGCGCTGCCCATGGGGGCTCTCCACCGAGGACTACCTCGCGTACCACGACACCGAATGGGGCAAGGCCGTCCACGGCGACGACGCCCTGTTCGAACGGCTCTGTCTGGAGGCGTTCCAGTCCGGCCTTTCCTGGCTGACGATCCTGCGCCGCCGCGAGGGCTTCCGCTCCGCCTTCGCCGGGTTCAAGATCCCCGCCGTGGCGGAGTTCACCGACGCCGACAAGGAGCGGCTCCTCGCCGACGCCGGGATCATCCGCAACCGGGCGAAGATCGAGGCGACCCTCGCCAACGCCAAGGTCCTGGCCGACTGGCGCCCCGGCGAGCTGGACGATCTGATCTGGTCCCACGCCCCCGACCCGGCCGACCGCCCGGCCCCGCGCACCGTCGAAGACGTCGCGGCGGTCACTCCGGAGTCCACGGCGCTGGCCAAGGACCTCAAGAAGCGCGGGCTGCGGTTCGTCGGACCCACGACGGCCTACGCCCTGATGCAGGCCTGCGGCCTGGTCGACGACCATCTGGCCGACTGCGTGGCGCGCGGGGGAGCGGGGGCGTAGGTCCGGTCGGAGCGGCTACCGCCCGAGGTACTTCGGCTTCTCCTTGTTCAGGAACGCCTGCACCGCGATCGTGTGGTCCTCGGACGCGCCCGCCTTCGTCTGGAGTTCGTCCTCCTTCTCCAGCGCCTCGCTCAGGGTGTGAGCGGCGCCGTAGGCCAGGGACTCCTTGAGCGCGGCGTACGCCACCGTGGGACCGGACGCCAGGGCGCGGGCCACGCTGGCTGCCTCGGCGGCCAGGTCGGCGGCGGGCACCAGCTTGTTCACGATGCCCAGCTCGTGGGCGTCCTGCGCGGAGATCGACCGTGGGAAGAGCAGCAGATCGGCGGCGCGGCTCTGCCCGATCAGGCGGGGCAGCGTCCAGGAGACGCCCGAGTCCGCGGTCAGGGCGACCCCGGCGAAGGACGTGTTGAACGAGGCGGTGTCGGCGACCACCCGGTAGTCGCAGGCCAGCGCGAACCCGAAACCGGCCCCGGCCGCGACGCCGTTCACCCCGGCGACGACCGGTTTGGGCATCTCGGTGATGGCCCGCACGATCGGGTTGTAGTGCTCCTGCACGGTGCTCAGCGCATTGCCGCCGCCGGACTCACGGGCCTCGGCGAGCTTGCCGACGTGCTCCTTCAGATCCTGGCCGACGCAGAAGGCGCGCCCGGTCGCGGTGAGCAGCACGGCTCGTACGGCGGTGTCGGCCGCCGCGGACTTCAGCGCGTCACGGAGCGCCACCTTGGCCTCGGTGTTCATGGCGTTCATCGCGTCGGGACGGTTGATCGTGATCGTCGCGAGTCCGTCGCTCACTTCATGGAGCACGCTGTCCGCCATCTGGTCGGCCATTTCGCTGTCCCCTCTGCACCTCGGGCAATGCCTGTCCAGGCAAGCATGGCCGACACGGGCCGGAGCGAACATGTGACCTGCGTCTAACAATTGCGCTCCGATGAAGGGGCGCGGGGGGCGGAGTATCGCAGCTCGATCGCCGAATTGGGTGGTTTTGAGAGAGCGCGTTGCGCAAGCGATGCCGACCGATGTTGGTCATCGGGGTCTGTGATGCGGGATAATGGCCAGGAAGCAATGTGTTCGATGCCGGTGACACAGCGCCTGTCATGGGGCCGCCGGTTGCGATGAGCTGGTTTCAGGAAGGGGAACGAGCATGGCGGCCATGAAGCCGCGGACGGGCGACGGCCCGCTCGAGGTGACAAAGGAGGGGCGGGGCATCGTCATGCGCGTTCCGCTCGAAGGCGGCGGTCGGCTTGTCGTGGAGCTGACTCCGGACGAGGCCGATGCACTCGGCGACGCCCTCAAGAAGGTCGTCGGCTGAGCAGAGGCGCCCACACTTCTTCACTGCCCCGACACGGTGCCCGTGCCGGGGCAGTGATGCGTCCGCAGTCGGTGCGCCCGGGGAACCGGAACTGTGGATCAAGCCCGGCCGACGTTTGAGGCCCCCGGGACGCCCGGGCAGGATGACGACCTCGGCTCCGGCCTCGGCCCCGACGCCGTTCCGGGGGCGTCAGCCCCTGCGCACCGCGCAGAGCAAGCCGTCGCCCACGGGTAGCAGCGTCGCCATCAGCTCCTGGCTCTCCCGTACCGCCCGCAGCAGCTCCCGCAGCCGCAGCACCTCCGCGGGCTGCGCCGCGGAGTCGACCGTACGGCCGTCCGCGAAGACTCCCTCGAAACAGACCAGACCGCCGGGCCGCAGCAGGCGCAACGATTCAGCGAGACAGTCCAGGCTCTCCAGCCGGTCGCCGTCGCAGAACACGAGGTCGTATCCGCCGTCCGCGAGCCGCGGCAGTACGTCCAGGGCGCGGCCGGGAATGAAGCGGGCCCGATTGGCGGCGAAGCCCGCGGCCCGGAACGCCTCACGGGCGAACTGCTGGCGTTCGGGCTCGGGGTCGACCGTGGTCAGCACCCCGTCGGGCCGCATGCCGTGCAGCAGATAGAGCCCGGACACGCCGGTCCCGGTGCCGATTTCGGCCACCGCTTTGGCGTCCGTCGTGGCAGCGAGCAAGCGCAGCGCGGCGCCGGTACCTGGCGACACCGAGCGAAGTCCTGTCTCCCGGGCCCGGTCCCGGGCCCAGTGCAATGCTTCGTCCTCGGCGACAAAGGCGTCGGCGAACGCCCAGCTCGTCTGCCGGTTGGCGGTAATGACCCTCTCCTGTCCCCGTAGTTGGCGCAACGGTGACTGTATCCGCTGCGCCCGGGAACCCGCAGATGGGACCGGGCGTTATGCAAGGGCTGGGGAAAGCGCGTGGAAACGGCCCGCGGATCGGGTCCGGGGCCATGGGCCGGCGGTTCCCGGGGTGATCCCCGGCCCCAGCAGGAAAAAGGCTTATCCGGAGCTAACGGGCGAGGTGGCTATGGTAGGGGCTCCGCTGGACACCACCAGAGCCGATAGGGGAGGTGCGGCTGCGCCTGTGGATCGGAGAGGAGTGCTTCGGCGCTTCCTCAGGTCGGCGGGTGAGCCGAAATCCGTGACCAACATCGCTGACCGTTCTTCCAACGATTCCGCACCGACCGCGACCTTCGCCTCTGATGCGGATTCCCAGGCGTGGACACCACCCTCATGGGAAGAGATCGTCAGCACGCACAGCGGCCGTGTCTACCGCCTTGCCTACCGGCTGACGGGCAACCAGCACGATGCGGAGGACCTCACGCAGGAGGTCTTCGTCCGCGTGTTCCGGTCGCTGTCCACCTATACGCCGGGCACCTTCGAGGGCTGGCTGCATCGCATCACGACCAACCTGTTCCTGGACATGGTCCGTCGTAAGCAGCGGATCCGCTTCGACTCCCTCGGCGATGACGCCGCCGAGCGGCTGCCGAGCCGTGAGCCGTCCCCGCAGCAGGTCTTCAACGACACGCATTTCGACGCGGACGTGCAGCAGGCGCTGGACACCCTCGCGCCCGAATTCCGTGCCGCCGTCGTGCTCTGTGACATCGAGGGCCTCTCGTACGAGGAGATCGCCGCGACGCTGGGTGTGAAGCTCGGCACCGTGCGCAGCCGTATCCACCGCGGTCGCTCGCACCTGCGCAAGGCGCTGCAGCACCGTTCGCCCGAGGCCCGTGCCGAGCAGCGCTCGCTGGCGGGCGCGATCCTGGCAGGGGAGGGCGGAACGGCGTGAGTGGCACAAGCCCGACCCCCGCGGAGCAGCATCTGGGGGACCGGCTCGCCGCGCTTGTCGACGGCGAGTTGAAACACGATGCCCGTGAGCGGGTGCTCGCCCACCTCGCGACCTGCGCCAAGTGCAAGGCCGAGGCAGCCGCACAGCGGCGCCTGAAGAGCGTCTTCGCACAGTCCGCCCCGCCTTCGCCGTCCGAGGGGTTCCTTGCCCGGCTGCAGGGCCTTCCCGGGGGTCCGGGGGGTGACGACGACGGCCAGGGAAGACCATTCGGCGGCTCCGGGCGTTTCGCCGATGGGCTTTTCCCGGTGATCCAGCAGCCCGGCAGCCGCACCGATCCGCCGGGGAGTTCACCGCTGGGAAGCTTTGGCTTCGCTCCGGTCCCGCACGGCTCGACCGCCGTACTGCCGGGTGGGCCGTCCTCCCGTTCGGGCTTCCGTATTCATGAGGTGGGCCGCGAGCCGGACCGGTCGCCCTGGCGCGGCCGGAGGTTCGCCTTCGCCGCGGCCAGCGCCGTATCGCTGGCGGCCATCGCCCTGGGCGGTGCGCTGCCGACGGGCGCGGGTTCCAACGCCCCGGCCCGCGCCGCGGGCGCCGGGAACGCGGTGACCCCGCTCGACACCGCTTCGCGAGGCGAGAGCAACGGCTCGGTGAGCCGTCGCAACGGTGGCGGCCAGGGCGCGCTCGCCGCTACGGAGGCGGGCGACAGCGCGACCGCCGTCGCCCCGCCGTCCGTGCCGGAGGTCACACCGGCGGCGCCTGCCACGGCCCCCGCCCTGCTCTCCTCCGGAACCCTCGTGCCCGGAGACCTGGCGTCCGGAAGCCTTGCGTCCGGGACCCTCGCGCCCGGAACCCTGGCATCCGGCACCCTCACCGGGAACACCTTCGGCGTCCAGGTCCTGACCAATGTGTCCGCGCCACCGCTGATACGCCCGACCGGCACGTCCCCACTCTTCGCACGGGTGCTCGGGCAGCTCGCACCGCAGCCCCCGGCCCCTTCCGCCCCGCCGTCCTGGGCACAGCCGTCGGCCTCGGCCCTCCCCACCCCCGCCGACCGCGGTCTGCCGCTTTCCTCCCGGCGCTGACCGGGGTCTGCGCAGATATTCGCAAACCTGGTTGAATTCCGGGAGCAGTTCCGGGAGGGACGCCCCTGCGGGGGCGTGCAGAGGCCAGTTGCGGCAGTTGCGGGGAGAACATGGAAGACGGGAAGCCCACCGGGCCGAAGGCGAAATGGTGGAGTCGGCCCGCGCCGGGACGCACCACCCGCACAGCGCCGGAGGAGCCGTCCCCCGCACAGGACACGGCACCCACGGCCGATACGACACGCGAGACAGCCGTGACAGACATGACGGATGCGCCCACACCCGAGCCCATGGCGTCCGTACCGGCCGCGCGGCCCGCGGCGCCGCTGCACCAGCCCGACGAGTACAGCACCCCGCCCTACGGCGGACCCGGTCCCTGGGCACCCGCACCACCCGTGCAGCGACCGGTCCCGACCCCCGCGCACGGCACCCCCGTACCCCCGCAGTACGCCGGGACGAACGGCGCAGGCATCCCTACCGGTCCCACCGCGCCCGGCGCACCCGCCCATCCCGCCGCCCCCGGCTTCACGCCCACGCCCCCTCCCTCGCCACCGCAGCAGCCGCAGACGCAGCCCCAGTCGACGCAATGGCTCCAGTACGACCCCTGGGGTGCGCCCCGGCGGCCGCTGACGAACCCGGGCCCGCCGCTCGGGGCCGACACCGGCCGTAAGAAGAACCGCCGCGGCTCCCTCCTCATCGGTGCGGTGCTGCTCGCACTGGTGGCGGGAGGCATCGGCGGCGGCATCGGCGCCTACATCGAGCGCAATGGCGGCCTCACCCAGGTCGAGCTTCCGCAGGCCGGCAGGAACAGCGGGGGCCGCGCCCCCGACAGCGTCGCGGGCATCGCCGCCAGCGCGCTGCCCAGCGTGGTCACCCTCCATGTCAGCGGCACCACCGAATCCGGCACCGGTACCGGATTCGTGCTCGACAACTCCGGCCACATCCTCACCAACAACCACGTCGTCGCCCCGGCCGGGTCCTCCGGCGAGATCACCGTGACGTTCAGCGGTGGCGAGACCGCGCGCGCCGAGATCGTCGGCAAGGACAGCGGCTACGACCTGGCGGTGGTCAAGGTCACCGGCGTCTCCGGCCTCAAGCCGCTGCCGCTGGGCAACTCCGACAATGTGCGGGTCGGCGACCCCGTGGTGGCCATCGGTGCCCCCTTCGACCTGTCCAACACCGTCACCTCCGGCATCATCAGCGCCAAGGACCGGCCGATAACCGCGGGCGGCGAGAAGGGCGACGGCAGCGACGTCAGCTACGTCGACGCGCTGCAGACCGATGCCCCGATCAACCCGGGCAACTCCGGCGGTCCGCTCGTCGACACCGATGCCCATGTCATAGGCATCAACAGCGCCATCCGTGCCGCCGACAGCGGTTCGAGCGCCGAGGGCGGGCAGGCGGGGTCCATCGGTCTCGGCTTCGCCATCCCGATCAACCAGGGCAAGCGGGTCGCCGAGGAGCTGATCAACACCGGGAAGGCCACCCACCCGGTGATCGGTGTCACGCTCGACATGAAGTACACGGGGGACGGCGCCAAGGTCGGCACGGAGGGAGCGGCCGGCAAGCCCGCGGTGACGCCGGACGGCCCCGGGGCCAAGGCCGGCATCCGGTCCGGGGACATCATCACCGAGGTCGACGGCCAGCGGGTGCACAGCGGTGAGGAGCTGATCGTGAAGATCCGCGCGCACCGGCCCGGCGACCGGCTGGACCTCGGTCTGACCCGAGGTGGTAAAGACCTGTCCATCTCTTTGACTCTTGGTTCGGCAACCGGCACGTGACGGCCGCGGGACGCTACCGCGCGGACAGTTTCGGCGGGTACCGTGGGCCGGGTCCGGACCTCGACCGACACGGTCTCGGAGAACACGAGGAGCAACAGGGTGTTCAATGACATAGGCGTACTCGAGCTGGCGACGCTCGCGATCCTGGGCGTGCTGATCTTCGGCCCGGACAAGCTGCCCAAGGTCATTCAGGACGCCTCGCGCTTCATCCGCAAGGTCCGTGAGTTCTCGGAGAGCGCCAAGGAGGACATCCGTACGGAGCTCGGTCCGGAGTTCAAGGACTTCGAGTTCGAGGACCTCAACCCCAAGACGTTCGTCCGTAAGCAGCTCATGGACGGCAATGACGATCTGGGGCTGAAGGAGATCCGCGAGAGCTTCGACCTGCGCAAGGACCTGGCCGAGGTAACCGACGCGGTGAACGGCAGGGAGAGCGCGGCCGTGGAGTCCGCGGACTCCGGCGGTGGCGTGTCGAGTGCCTCGCCGGTCACCGCCGCCAACGGCTCCGGTGGTGCTCCGGACCTGCTCAAGAAGCGTGCGCAGCCCGCGAAGGACGACCACCCGCCGTTCGACGCCGACGCCACCTGACGGCAGTCAATCCCGAGTCGTCCGGACGGTATGGCTATTCTCCATCTGTCCGGTTGTGAGGACGCCCGTGGGGGGCGGGCCTCTCCGGACCCAAGGGATCGAGGAGGCGGGCCGGGCATATGGAGACGACCAGTCGGGTGGGCGCGGAAGACGCGCCGGGCACAGTCGCCGCAGAAGGGGTGTCGGCGGCCCGGACTGTCGTCGAGGGTTATCTGGCAGCTCCGTTTCCCTGGTACGCACTGGACGAGGCATTCACCGGACCCCGTTGGCTGATGCAGGTCGGCACCGCCGCGGACGGCACCGTGCAGCACGGTTCCCTGGGGCACGGTGACGAACCGTCGGTACGGGCCGACACGGGCACCGAGAAACAACGATTCGCCGTCGTCGTGACGGTGGGCAGCAGTCCGGTGCGGCACAGCGGTGACGGTACGGGGGTGCTGGACGCGATCACGGTGTCCTCCGCGGCCTGGCTCGCCGGGTCAGGTCTGCTCGCCCATACACGGCCCGCGCAGCTGGACCACTCGCTGCGCGACGACTGGCTGGACCAGCAGACGGAGACGGCGTTCGAACTCGCCGACGATCTGAACGGCCCCGCGTGGTCGGCGCTGTCACTGCCCGTGGACGGCGTCCCCGTGCCGTTCCACTACCGCGAGTCCGAGTTCGGCTGGGTGCTGGCGGGGTCGGCGCACGGCGGGGTGCACATCGGGGCGTACGGGCGGGGGATGAGCGCGTACGGGCTGGGCTTCTCGGTCGTCGGCGACGTCGCGACGTACGCGTAGCGAGGGGGACGGCGGTGACCGGCCGAGGCTGGTCACCGCGTTGGCCTGAATCGCCGACCGGGCTCGAAGGCGGCCTCGGGCCACCGACCGGGCTTCGGTCTCGCCGGACGAGCCTGACACATCACGCCCGTCCGGCGATCGAGAGCGGTCCCCGACGCCTCAGAACTTGTTGCGCGGGGTGATTCCCAGCGACATGCCCGACAGGCCGCGCTGACGGCCCCCCAGCTTGTCCGCGATGGTGCGCAGCGCCTTGCCGGCCGGGGAGTCGGGGTCGGACAGGACGACCGGCTTGCCCTCGTCGCCGCCCTCGCGCAGCCGTACGTCGATCGGGATGGAGCCGAGCACGGGAACCTCCGCGCCGACCGTCCTCGTCAGGCCCTCGGCGACCCTCTGGCCGCCCCCGGTGCCGAACACATCGACCATCTCGTCGCAGTGCGGGCACGGCAGGCCCGACATGTTCTCGACGACACCGACGATCTTCTGGTGGGTCTGCACGGCGATCGAGCCGGCCCGCTCGGCCACCTCCGCCGCCGCCTGCTGCGGGGTCGTGACGACCAGGATCTCGGCGTTCGGCACGAGTTGCGCCACCGAGATCGCGATGTCACCGGTGCCCGGCGGCAGGTCGAGCAGCAGGACATCCAGATCGCCCCAGTACACATCGGCGAGGAACTGCTGGAGCGCTCGGTGCAGCATCGGTCCGCGCCACACCACCGGGCTGTTGCCCGGAGTGAACATGCCGATGGAGATGACCTTCACGCCGTGCGCCGATGGCGGCATGATCATGTTTTCGACCTGGGTCGGCTTGCCGTCCGCGCCGAGCATCCGGGGCACGCTGTGCCCGTAGATGTCCGCGTCCACGACACCGACCTTGAGGCCGTCGGCCGCCATCGCGGCCGCCAGGTTCACGGTGACCGACGACTTGCCGACGCCGCCCTTGCCGGACGCGACCGCGTAGACCCGGGTCAGCGAGCCGGGCTTGGCGAACGGCACCTCGCGCTCCGCCGTGCCGCCGCGCAGCGAGCTCGTGAGTTCCTTGCGCTGGGCGTCGCTCATCACATCGAGCGTGACGTCGACGCGGCTGACGCCTTCGACCTTCGCCACCGCTTCGGTCACGTTCTTGGTGATCGTCTCGCGCATCGGGCAGCCGGAGACCGTGAGATAGACCGTGACAGCGACTGCACCGTCAGCGTCGATCTCGACCGACTTCACCATGCCGAGCTCGGTGATCGGGCGGTGGATCTCGGGGTCGTTCACTGTCGCCAGTGCCTCAAGCACCGCGTCTTCCGTAGCCATACCGACGATGTTACGGCGCCCGCGGCTACGCGTGAGTAGCCCCCGTCAGCGGTCTTCGTCACTCTCGGCCGGGAGCAGGACCCGGCGGTCGTCCAGCTCCCTCACGAGGTCCTCGAGTTCGGAGCGGATCCAGTCGCGGGTGGCGACCTCCCCGAGGCCCATCCGCAGGGAGGCGATCTCCCGGGTGAGGTACTCGGTGTCCGCGATGGAGCGCTCGTTCTGCTTGCGGTCCTGCTCGTAGGTGACCCGGTCGCGGTCGGCCTGCCGGTTCTGCGCGAGCAGGATCAGCGGGGCCGCGTACGAGGCCTGGAGCGACAGGATCAGCGTTAGGAAGATGAACGGGTACCCGTCGAACCGCCACGTCACGGGCGCGAACGCGTTCCACACCACCCAGACGATGATGACCAGTGTCATCCAGGCGATGAAGCGCCAGGTGCCCAGGAACCGCGCGATCCGTTCGGAGAGCCGGCCGAACGACTCGGGGTCGTATTCGGGCAGCAGCCGCCGACGCGGGGCCTTCGGCTGGTCCAGCCGGGAACGGGGCGGGCGCGCGATGCCCGAGGCACCCGTGGACGCCCCTTTCGCGCGGTCCTCACCGGCCACGGGCGGCCTCCTCCTCACCGTGGAAGTCCGTCTCCCGCCAGTCCTCGGGCAGCAGGTGGTCGAGGACGTCGTCGACGGTCACGGCGCCGAGCAGTGATCCGCTCTCGTCCACGACCGGCACGGAGACCAGGTTGTACGCGGCCAGATAGCTCGTCACGTCCGGCAGCGGAGTGTCCGGCGCGAGGGGGACGAGATCGCTGTCGACGATCGAGCTGACCAGGGCGTACGGCGGATCCCGCAGCAGCCGCTGGAAGTGCACGGTGCCCAGGTACTTGCCGGTCGGTGTCTCGTCCGGCGAGCGGCACACGTACACCTGGGCGGCGAGCGCCGGGGACAGATCGGCCTGCCGGACCCGCGCGAGCGCGTCGGCGACCGTCGCGTCCGGGCGCAGAATGATCGGCTCGGTGGTCATCAGACCGCCCGCGGTCCGGTCCTCGTACGACATGAGGCGCCGCACATCCGCCGCGTCGTCCGGCCGCATCAGGGTCAGCAGCCGCTCCTTGTCCTCCTCGGGGAGCCCGGACAGCAGATCGGCGGCGTCGTCCGGGTCCATGGCCTCCAGGACATCGGCGGCGCGCTCCTCCTTGAGCTTGCCGATGATCTCCACCTGGTCGTCCTCGGGGAGCTCCTCCAGGACGTCGGCGAGCCGGTCGTCGTCGAGCGCGGCCGCGACCTCGGCCCGACGCTTCGGCGAGAGATGGTGCAGCGCGTTGGCCACGTCGGTCGGCCGGAGCTGCTCGAACGTGGCGACCAGTGATTCGGCGCCCTGCCCGTCCTCCTCCAGTGAGAATCCGCTGACCGCCGACCATTCGACCGTCAGGGTCTCGCCCTTGCGCCGCAGTGCCCCGCCCTTGCCCTTGCGTACGAAGTACTTGTCGATCTCCCAGTCGCGGCGGGCCGGGAGCTGCTGGATGGCGACATCAAGGACGGTGACCTCCTCGCCGGTCTCCACGAGGCGTACGCGCCGGTCGAGGAACTCGCCGAGCACCAGGCGTTCGGTGGGCCGCTGTTCGAAGCGCCGCATGTTGACCACACCGGTGGTGATGACCTGACCGGACTCGATGCCCGTGACCCGGGTGATCGGGAGGAAGATCCGGCGACGGCTGAGCATTTCGACGACCAGGCCGAGCAGCCGGGGCGGCCTGCCGCCGACCCGCAACATCGCGACCAGGTCGCGGAGGCGGCCCACCTGATCGCCGTTGGGGTCGAAGACCGGGGCGCCGGCGAGATGCGAGACGAAGACCCGGGGGGCGCCTGCCGCCATGGTGCGCCTCCTTCTTCCGTGTACGACTTCTCTGTCCGGTCCGTTTGACAGCTAATTAACCGTTATGACGGGATCAGGCTAGCCCGTACCGCTCCGGGCTGCCCCGGTGGACCCGTCCGTACGGCTCTCTGCCGGACGGCGTGTACAGCACAGGTACGCTGCCGTCTGCCACCCCCGCCCCGCAGATGAGAGGCAGTGCGCCCGTGACCTCTTCCGCTCCGCCCGTCCGGATCCGTCGCCGCCGGACCACCCTCGCCGTTGTGCTCTGCGCGGGGCTGACCGCCGCCCTCGCGGCGTGCGGGGGTGAGGATCCGGACCAGGGGACCAACGGCGTCGGCAAGCTCACCGCCACGGAGATCGAGAAGAAGGCGCAGGCCGCCGCGGCATCCGCCGACGCGGTGCGCCTCGCCGGGACGCTGGTCAGCAAGGGCGGCACGTACAAGCTCAATATGCAGCTCAGGGAGAAGGGCGGTACCGGCTCCGTCACCTCGAAGGACAGCACCTTCGAGCTGCTGCGGATCGGTGACGAGCTCTATCTGAAGGCGGACTCCGGGTTCTGGAGCCACGACGAGAAGTCCGGTGAGAAGTCGGGTGCCGACAGCCACGCGGGCGGAGCGGCCGCGGACAAGCTCGAGGACAAGTACGTGAAGGTGCCCGAGGACGACCCCACGTACAAGCAACTGCGCGGCTTCACGGACAAGAAGACCCTGCTCGACGGGCTGCTCGCCCTGCACGGCACCCTCAACAAGGGCGACCGGGAAAAGGTCGGAACGACCCGGACCGTGCAGATCACGGGCGGCAAGGGCGAAGGCGGCACGCTCGACGTCTCGCTGCAGGGCACGCCGTATCCCCTGCGCTTCGCGCGCGGCGGCGGCGGGGGGATCGTGACACTGTCGGACTGGGACAGGGACTTCCCGCTGGAGGCACCGGCGAAGGGCGACACGGTCGACTACGGACAGCAGCTGCCCAAGACATCCTCCTGAGAGCGGCCCGCAGAGCCGCTGCCCGTACGACGGGAGTCGTAGGCGCACCGCGCGTTCCCCGGCGGACCGGGGACGGGCGGGCTCCGCCCCTCAGCCCTTGCGGCCCCGCTTCAGCAGTCGCGGCAGTCCGGCCGGCACCGGTCGGCGCGTGGTCGCGGACGTCGGGAGCGGCGGTGCCGCCAGCGAGCCGTCCGGCAGCTCCGTACGGAACTCGCCGGGGGTCAGCCGCAGCACCCGGCACTCGCGCGCCCACCGCTCCGTCATCTGCTCGGCGTCCGGCGCGTTCAGCCGCTTGCCCTTGAGCTCGGCGACCGCGGCCTCCCACTCCTCGGAGTGCGGCTCGAGCTCCGACACGGTGGCCGTCCAGGCGATCAGCCGGCCCCCCTTGTCCTTGCTGCGCACGGTCACCTCGGCGGCGGACCCGTCGGCGAGACCGGCCGGGAGCGGCTGCTCACCGGGGCCGTCGCCGACCAGATACACCGCACCCTCGTGCCATACGTGCCACAGCGCCCGCGCGGGGCCGGTGCCCCGCACCCAGACGAGGCCGGACTTCTTCGTGGCCTCCTCGACCAGGGCCCGGCCCAGCGGCACATCGGTGGCAGCAGCATTCATGCCTGAACTCTATTAGAGCCAGCCGTTGCGCTTGAGCGTGCGGTGGATGGAGAAGCAGACCGCCCCGATGACGCCCAGCACCATCGGGTAGCCGTACCGCCAGCGCAGCTCGGGCATGTGATCGAAGTTCATGCCGTAGACGCCGCAGATCATCGTCGGTACGGCGACGATGGCCGCCCAGGACGTGATCTTGCGCATGTCCTCGTTCTGCGCGACGGTCGCCTGCGCCAGGTTGGCCTGGAGGATCGAGTTCAGCAGTTCGTCGAAGCCGATGACTTCTTCGTGCACCCGCGCCAGGTGGTCGGCGACGTCACGGAAGTACTTCTGGATGTCGGGGTCGATCAGCCGCATCGGCCGCTCGCTCAGCAGCTGCATCGGCCGCAGCAGCGGTGATACGGCCCGCTTGAACTCCAGGACCTCACGCTTGAGCTGGTAGATCCGGCCCGCGTCCGAGCCGCGCGGGCTGCCCTTCGCGGGAGTGGAGAAGACCTCGATCTCCACCTCGTCGATGTCGTCCTGGACGGCGCCCGCCACCGCGATGTAGCCGTCGACCACATGGTCGGCGATGGAGTGCAGGACCGCGGAGGGCCCCTTGGCCAGCAGCTCGGGGTCGTCCTGCAGCCGGTGCCGCAGCGCACGCAGCGAGCCGTGGCCGCCGTGCCGCACGGTGATGACGAAGTCCCGGCCGGTGAAGCACATCACCTCGCCGGTCTCCACGACCTCGCTGGTCGCGGTGAGTTCGGCGTGCTCGACGTAGTGGATGGTCTTGAAGACGGTGAACAGCGTGTCGTCGTACCGCTCCAGCTTCGGCCGCTGGTGGGCGTGGACGGCGTCCTCGACGGCGAGCGGGTGGAGACCGAACTCCCGGGCGATACCGGCGAATTCCTCCTCGGTCGGCTCGTGCAGGCCGATCCAGGCGAAGCCGCCCTCCTCCCGCACTTCGAGCATCGCCTCGTGCGGCGTGCGGCAGGAGCCGCTCTCCACGCGCCGTCCGTCGCGGTAGACCGCGCAGTCGACGACCGCGCTGGAGGCGGACGGGTCACGGGTGGTGTCGTAACTGTTGTGCAGGGCGTTGCTCTTGCGCAGGGACGGGCGCACGGCGGCGCGCAGGTCGCGGATCATCGACATGGCTGGCTCCTTCACGGAGGGCCGTCGTCGGGCACGTGGAACAGCCCGGAATGGGGACGTGTGCTCACGTCCGCAAAGCGGGCGGCACCGCGGCGGCACGATGACGGCGTTCGCTACAGACAGGCAAATTCGCTACAGACAGGCAAAGGGGGGTGCTCTTCCGCCGTGCGCAATGCCTTGGGCCTTGACCGAGAAGGCTTCAGATCACCGAAGAGAGGTGAGATACGGAAGAGCGGTTGGTACTGCACGGTCGACTTCGATCCATGGCAGCCCCACCTCCTCCAGCCGGTCCCCCGTGGGGGATGACGTGTCGTCGAGACTGAGAGCGACGCTTCTGCGTGCTGCCCCGACCAGCGGCCAAGACTATCAGCCGACTGAGGGCCAATCCT
The DNA here is from genome assembly GCF_042801895.1 of Streptomyces sp. NPDC057543. Classification (NCBI taxonomy): domain Bacteria; kingdom Bacillati; phylum Actinomycetota; class Actinomycetes; order Kitasatosporales; family Streptomycetaceae; genus Streptomyces; species Streptomyces sp. NPDC057543. The sequence goes on from NZ_JBHVFF010000021.1 coordinate 20,749, forward strand.
TTACTTTGCCCGTTCCATACGCGTCCTATGCTCGCGGGATGGGAGAAATTCTTGCTCTGGTCGAGGCCCGGCTGCTCACGACCCTCGGTGAACCCGACGCGCGCGCAGCGGTGACGTTCCTCGGGACGGACCGCATCGAGGTGCTCCGCTTCGTCGACGGTGATGTGGTGCGCTACGCCACGCTCGGCATGTCTGCACAGCCGATGGCCGACCCGACCGCGACCCTCGCGGACCCGGTGAAGGGGCCGCGCGCCGAGCTGATCCTCTCCGTGCGCGCCGGACTCGCCGACACCGACAAGGTGCTGCGTCCGCTGGCAGTGCTGGCGGCCTCCCCGCAGGTCGAGGGGGTGATCGTGACCCCCGGCGCCTCGCTGGAGGTGGGCGAACCACTGTGGCCCGGGGCGCCGTTCAGCTCCGTACTGGTTGCCGAGCCGGGCGGACTGGTCGAGGATCTGAAGACGGACGCGCCCATGGAGCCGGTGCGGTTCCTGCCGCTGCTGCCGATGACCCACAACGAGGCCGCCTGGAAGCGGGTCCGGGGCGCGCAGGAGCTCCAGGAGCGGTGGCTGTCGCACGGCACGGATCTGCGTGATCCGCTGCGCGGCTCCGTGAACCTGGACTGAGACGTACGTCACGGCCGGCCGGGGATACGGGAAGCCCCGCCGCGCGGCCAGGAGGGGGAGCCGCGGGCGGGGCGGAACGGGGGAACGCCGGCGCCGTGGTCAGTTGGCGAAGACGGTGACACCGTCCTCGGTGGCGTGCTTCGGCTCCAGCTCCTGCGCCTCGTGGCTCAGCGCCGTACGCCGGATCCAGACGACGACCGCCCCGACCACGGCCGCGATCGCGGCGACCACGAACGGGATGTGGATGTCGCTCCACTCCTCGATCTTCGGAGCGAGGTAGGGGGCGGCGGCAGCGGCGAACCAGCGGACGAAGTTGTAACCCGCGCTCGCCACCGGGCGCGGCGCGTCCGACACCCCGAGCGCCAGCTCCGTGTAGACGGTGTTGTTCATGCCGATGAAGGCGCCGGAGACGATCGTGCAGACGATGGCGGCCGTGTGGTTGCCGTATCCCAGGATCACCAGGTCGGCGGCGAGCAGCACCAGCGAGGCGCCGAGCACCTTCATTGATCCGAAACGCTTCTGCAGCCGCGGGGCGACGAGCACCGAGAAGACCGCGAGCAGCAGACCCCAGGCGAAGAAGACCGCGCCCGACTTGTACGGCGTCATGTTCAGCACGAACGGCGTGAACGCCAGGACCGTGAAGAACGCGTAGTTGTAGAAGAACGCCGAGGTTGCGACGGAGGCCAGGCCCCCGTGGCCGAGTGCCTTGATCGGGTCGAGCAGCGATGTTTTCTTGGCGGGCCTGGGCTGTTCCTTCAGGAACAGCGTGATGCAGATGAAGCCGATCGCCATCAGCGCGGCCGTGCCGAAGAACGGGTAGCGCCAGCTGGCGTCGCCGAGCAGGGCGCCGAGCAGCGGTCCGCAGGCCATGCCGAGGCCGAGCGCGGACTCGTACAGCAGGATCGCCGCCGCGCTGCCGCCGGCCGCCGCACCGACGATCACGGCGAGTGCGGTCGATACGAAGAGCGCGTTGCCCAGACCCCAGCCGGCCCGGAAGCCGACGAGTTCGGCGACGGACGACGAGGTACCGGAGAGCGCGGCGAAGACGACGACGAGCGCGAGGCCGGTCAGCAGCGTCTTACGGCCGCCGATCCGGCTGGACACGAAGCCGGTGACGAGCATCGCGACGGCGGTGATCAGGAAGTACGAGGTGAAGAGCAGCGACACCTGGCTCGGCGTCGCCTCCAGGCCCTTGGCTATGGACGGCAGAATCGGGTCCACCAGGCCGATTCCCATGAACGCGACGACAGAGGCGCCCGCCGTGGCCCAGACGGCCTTCGGCTGGCGCAGGATGCTGCCCGCTCCCTGATCGAACGGATCCTCTCCCTGCATGGGCTTCTCGCTCTCCACTAGATCGTTGTGTTATGCACAGAATAAGTTAGAGGATCTAATGAATGCAAGTTACATCTAAATGCCCAGGTGGGGGCGCGCTGCGTACGGGTGATCGTCCTTGACGCGGCGACGGTCGAGGAGGACCGTTGGTCGCTATGAGGGGCGAACCCAGTTGCCCGAAGTGTGGAGGCCGGGTCAGGGCGCCCGGTCTCTTTGCCGACACCTGGCAGTGCTCCGTGCACGGCAGCGTGCAACCGCTGCAGCCGGCCATCCCACCCAGCGTCGAGGCGCTGGCGGCGGTGGTGCGCCGGGCCGAGGTGCCGGTGTGGATGCCCTGGCCGCTGCCGGTGGGCTGGCTGTTCACCGGTGTGGCGAGCGCGGGTGACGACCGCAGCGGCGGTCGCGCCACCGTCGTGGCCTGCTCCGGTCCCGGTCCGGTCGGCGGCGTCGGCGAGCTGCTGCTTGTCACCGAGGAGCTCGGCGTCGGACTCGGCGCGCGCTACGCGGGCATCGACGGCCCCGACCCCGGCCCGCATCTGGACGTGGACGGCCCGCCGGACGTCAAGATGCTCGCTGCCGGCCGCCCCACCCCGCTCTGGCACGTCAAGGGAGCGCCGGAGGACCGTGCGGTCTTTGCGGGCGAGGCGCGCGGGCTGTGGCTCTGGGCGATCGTCTGGCCCGAGCAGTCCGGACTCCTGATGTACGACGAACTGGTGCTCGCCGATCTGCGCGAGGCCGGGGGAGAGATGGACCTGGTGCCGTGCGGGGCGCTCACCCCGCGCCTGATCAACTGAGACCGAACCGGATCGGCCCGCGTCCGGACCTGGCGCCCGCGGGGCCATCCGGCCCGGCCGGGCGTCGTTCGAATGCCGGTTATCCTGGGACGTCCCCCTGTCCGGCACCGAGCACTGGAGTACGCGTCGTGCGCATCGACCTGCACACCCACTCCACCGCTTCGGACGGCACGGACAGCCCCGCCGAGCTGGTGCGCAACGCCGCGGCCGCGGGCCTCGACGTCGTCGCCCTCACCGATCACGACACCGTGCGCGGTCACGCCGAGGCGATCGCCGCCCTCCCCGAGGGGCTCACCCTCGTCACCGGCGCCGAGCTCTCCTGTCGGATCGACGGTGTGAGCCTGCACATGCTGGCCTACCTCTTCGACCCCGACGAGCCCGAGCTGGCCCGCGAGCGCGAGCTGGTACGGGACGACCGGGTGCCCCGCGCCCGGACGATGGTGGGCAAGCTCCAGGCGCTCGGCGTCCCGATCGAGTGGGAGCGGGTCGCGAGGATCGCCGGGGACGGATCGGTGGGCCGGCCGCACATCGCCGCCGCGCTCGTCGAGCTCGGCGTCGTCGGGTCGGTGTCCGACGCCTTCACGCCCGACTGGCTCGCCAACGGCGGACGCGCGTACGCCGAGAAGCACGAACTCGACCCCTTCGACGCGATCCGGCTGGTCAAGGCCGCCGGCGGCGTCACCGTCTTCGCCCACCCGCTCGCCGTGAAGCGCGGTGAGGTGGTGCCGGAGTCGTCGATCGCGCGGCTCGCCGCCGCGGGCCTCGACGGCATCGAGGTGGACCATATGGACCACGACGAGATGACGAGGGCCAGGCTGCGCGGGCTCGCCCGGGAGCTGGGGCTGCTGACGACCGGGTCCAGCGACTACCACGGGACCCACAAGACCGTCGGGCTCGGCGAGTACACCACCGACCCCGAGATCTACGGCGAGATCACCCGGCGCGCCACGGGAGCCTTCCCGGTGCCGGGCGCCGGTGGATCCCGCCCCGCGTAACGATGACGCAGGCGTAACCACACACGTAACCATGCACGCGTAGGTCCGCGTCGGGGCCGGGGCGTGAGGCCCGGGACCGGCTCGCCCCGCCCCGCCCCGCGGTCGGACGCGTAACGCCACCCATTCATCCGCGTGCCCCGCCTCCCGCGTCCTCAACCTCCACGTTCCACTTCCGCGCACCTGGCCGTCAGGCCGCCGTCATGGCTTCGGGGTGCGCTCCCCCAGGCCGTATCCCGTTCTCTTCTCGCAAGGCTCACTGTGTTCGACGTCGCTGTCTTCGGATCCCTTTTTCTCACGCTTTTTGTGATTATGGATCCGCCCGGGATCACCCCGATCTTCCTCGCCCTCACCGCCGGCCGACCCGCCAAGATGCAGCGCAGGATGGCGCTGCAGGCCGTGGCGGTCGCCTTCGGTGTGATCGCCGTCTTCGGCGTGCTCGGCCAGCAGATCCTCGACTACCTGCATGTCTCCGTACCCGCCCTGATGATCGCGGGCGGACTCCTGCTGCTGCTGATCGCGCTCGATCTGCTCACCGGCAAGACCGACGAGCCGACGCAGACGAAGGACGTCAATGTGGCGCTCGTGCCGCTCGGCATGCCCCTGCTCGCCGGGCCCGGTGCGATCGTGTCGGTGATTCTCGCGGTGCAGCATGCCGACAGTGTGGGAAGCCAGCTCGCGGTCTGGTCGGCGATCGTCGTCATGCACATCGTGCTCTGGCTGGCCATGCGCTACTCGCTGCTGATCATCCGGGTCATCAAGGACGGCGGCGTGGTGCTGGTGACCAGGCTCGCCGGAATGATGCTCTCCGCCATCGCCGTACAGCAGATCATCAACGGCGTCACCCAGGTCATCCAGAACGCCTGAGGCGCCGGCGGACACCACAGCGCCCCCGCACGGAAGACTTCCGTGCGGGGGCGCTTCGTCTTTGAGCGTCGTCGTGCGTTACGAAGCCGAGGTTTCGGCCGGGCGGATATAGATGCGCTGGCCTATGGCTGCGGCCTGCTGCACGATCCGGTTGACGGAGGCGGCGTCCACGACGGTGCTGTCCACGGCGGTACCGTCGACATCGTCGAGTCGCATGATCTCGAAGCGCACAGGGCTTCCCTTCGTCTGATCCTCCTGCTGGAGAACTACTGGGAGGACGGGTGACCCGTCCACAAGGATGAGAGCGCCCGACACCGCTGTCCTGCGCCCCACGAGATGTACAACGGCTTGCCGACTGCAAACATTCCCTACGCTAAGGAAATTTTTTGGATGTCTAAGTATCAGCAGGTCACCGAGCATGCGCCGACGAGGTCCACGATGAGGCTTACGACGAGGCCCGAATGAACGAGGCAGAGATCCACGAGCGCCTGGACCGCACCAACGAGCTGCTCCAGCGCGTGCTCGCCGAGGTGTCGAAGACCCCCTCGACCCATGCGATCTTCGTGGACGCGGGCTATGTGTACGCCGCCGCCGGACTGCTCGTCACCGGCACCGAGGACCGCCGCTCCTTCGACCTCGACGCGGAAGGGCTGATCGAGGCCTTCATCGACAAGGCCCGCACGATCTTCGCGGACAGCAGACTGCTGCGCGTCTACTGGTACGACGGAGCCAGGCGGCGCATCCACACCGTCGAGCAGCAGTCCATCGCCGAACTCCCCGACGTCAAGGTCAGACTCGGCAACCTCAACGCCAACAACCAGCAGAAGGGCGTCGATTCACTGATCCGCACCGACCTCGAATCGCTCGCCCGGCACCGCGCCATCAGCGACGCGGCACTGGTCGGCGGCGACGAGGACCTGGTGTCCGCGGTCGAGGCGGCGCAGGGGTACGGGGCCCGGGTGCACCTGTGGGGCATCGAGGCGGGGGAGGGGCGCAACCAGGCCGAACCGCTGCTCTGGGAGGTCGACAGCCAGCGCACCTTCGACCTGGACTTCTGCCGTCCGTACGTCACCAGACGCCCCGTCACCACGTACGAGGACGACACCCCCGCGCCCTCGCGCGAAGATGTCCGCTTCGTCGGTGCGCAGATCGCCGCGGCCTGGCTGGCCGCCCGGGGCCGGGAGTCCCTCGCCGATCTGCTGCCCGGCCATCCGTACCTGCCGGGCTCGGTCGACCAGGACCTGCTGGTCGAGGCCGAACGGCTGTTGCAGCACTCGCTGCGCGGCCACGCGCATCTGCGGCGGGCCCTGCGCGACGGCTTCTGGCAGCACCTCCAGTCGCAGTACTGAGCCTGCTCGCCGCCTGTCGGCTACAGGCTGTTCCAGAAGCCGACGAGCGCGGCCGCCGTCTCCTCGGGGCGGTCCGTGTTGGGGGAGTGCTCGGCGCCCGCGATCCGGGTACGGCGCGCGCCCAGCCGTTGTGCCATCTCGTCGAGGAGCGGTACCGGCCAGGTGTCGTCGCGCTCGCCGGAGAGCACATGGACGGGCAGTGGTACGGCGGCGAGTTCGGCCACCCGGTCCGGCTCGGTCGCCAACTGGCGGCCGGTGGCGATCAGCTGGGCGGGCCGGTGGCGCAGCCAGCGTCGGCGCAGGGCCTCGCCGTCGGTCGCCGCATCCTCGGGCGGGTCGAGCGCGCGCATCGCCTCCCACACCTCGGCCATGGTCAGCGCCGTGAGCGCATCGCTGAGCACCTTCACCTTGAGCTGCTGGGCCTCGGCGACCTCGGCGGGTCCGGACGACATGAGGGTCAGTGAACGGAACGGCGCGGCGTCGAGCAGCACGGCGGCGCGGGCGATCTGCCCGCCGAGCGAGTGCCCGACCAGATGCACGGTGCCGTCGTCGGGGGCGCCGAGAGCGGCGGCCTGCGCAAGCACGTCACGGGCCAACTCGCCCTGTGCGTAAGTCTCCTGACGGTCCGTCCCGTCCGTCTCGTACTGCCCGCGACCGTCCACGGCGACGGTGCGGTACCCGGCCGCCGAGAGTGGTTCGAGGAGTGCGATGAAGTCCTCCTTGCTGCCCGTGTACCCGGGCAGCAGAAGGGCGGTGCCACGCGACACGGTGCTCGGCGAGGCGTCCAGTACGGCGAAGTCCCCGCGCGCGGTGCGGAGCTGGCGGGCGTGGGCGCAGGGGGGCGGGGTGAAGGTGTGCGGCCGACTCATGGGACGAGGTTATGCCGTGAAACGCCGGATGGGCTCGAGGATGCCCTCAAGCCCATCCGGCGAAATCAAGCTCCTGGGTGTCTCCCCATGCCATTGAAACTGTGGGGAGGACGAGGAGCGGGTCCGGGGCGGAGCCCCGGCTCAACCGGCGTCGCGCACTCAGCCCTCGGTCCTGGCGGCAGTCGCTCGCGGCGCCCGCCGCCTCCGCGGCTTCGCCTCGCCCTCGGCGGCCGGGGCCTGCGCCACGGTCTCCGTCTTCGGCTTGGCGGCCGCACGGGTGCGGCGGCGCGGCTTGGTCTCCGGGGTGGGCTCGGAGATCGGCGCGATCTGGAAGTCGACCTCGTCCTCGACCGGCTTGATGACGCGGGCGCGGCGACGCGGCTTCGTCACCGTCTTCGTCTCGGGCACCGGGTCGGCGATGGGGGCGATCTGGAAGTCGACCTCCTCCGCCACCGGCTTCACCACGGCGGTCCGGGCGCGGCGGCGGCGCGGCTTGACCTCGGTCGCGGGCTCGGCCTCGACCTCGGCCTCGACCTCGGCCTCGACCTCGGCCTCGGCCTTGACCTCGGTCTTCGTCGCGACGGCGGCGGCCGGAGCCTCCACCGTGCTCACCGCGGCCTCCGCCGCGACGTCCGCGGCGCCGACGCGGGTGCGGCGACGACGGCGCGGCGTACGCGGCTCCGACGCAGCGTCCTCGGCCACCTCGGTGGACGGTGCGGGGACCGTGGCGGTGGTCTCGACGGCGGAGAGGGCGGAGCCGCCCCGCGTACGACGGCGCTGACGCGGCGTCCGCGGCGCACGCTCCTCGCGGACGGCGGGCGCCGACGACGCGGCGGACTTGCGGCCGCGGCCGCCCGTCTCGCCGAGGTCCTCGACCTCCTCGGCGCGCAGGCCCGCACGGGTCCGCTCGGCACGCGGCAGGACACCCTTGGTGCCGGCCGGGATGTCGAGCTCCTCGAAGAGGTGCGGCGACGTGGAGTACGTCTCGACCGGGTCGTTGAACTTCAGGTCGAGCGCCTTGTTGATGAGCTGCCAGCGCGGGATGTCGTCCCAGTCGACCAGCGTGATCGCGATGCCCTTGGCACCGGCGCGGCCGGTCCGGCCGATGCGGTGGAGGTACGTCTTCTCGTCCTCCGGGGACTGATAGTTGATGACGTGGGTCACACCCTCGACATCGATACCGCGGGCCGCGACGTCGGTACAGACCAGCACGTCCACCTTGCCGTTGCGGAACGCGCGCAGCGCCTGCTCACGCGCGCCCTGGCCCAGGTCGCCGTGGACCGCGCCGGACGCGAAACCGCGCTTCTCCAGCTGCTCGGCGATGTCGGCGGCCGTGCGCTTCGTACGGCAGAAGATCATCGCGAGTCCGCGGCCGTTGGCCTGCAGTATGCGGGAGACCATCTCGGGCTTGTCCATCGAGTGGGCCCGGAAGACGTGCTGCGAGATGTTCGCTACGGTCGCGCCCTCACCGTCGGGCGAGGTGGCGCGGATGTGCGTCGGCTGCGACATGTAGCGGCGCGCGAGGCCGATGACGGCGCCCGGCATGGTCGCCGAGAACAGCATCGTCTGGCGCTTCGAGGGAAGCATGGTGATGATCTTCTCGACATCGGGCAGGAAGCCCAGGTCGAGCATCTCGTCGGCCTCGTCGAGCACGAGCGAGCGGACGTGCGAGAGGTCGAGCTTGCGCTGTCCGGCCAGGTCGAGCAGGCGGCCCGGGGTGCCGACGATCACATCGACGCCCTTCTTCAGGGCCTCGACCTGCGGCTCGTACGCGCGGCCGCCGTAGATGGCGAGAACGCGGACGTTACGCACCTTGCCGGCGGTCAGCAGGTCGTTGGTGACCTGCTGACAGAGCTCGCGGGTGGGGACGACGACCAGCGCCTGCGGCGCCTCGGTCAGCTGCTCGGGCTCGGCCCGGCCCGCCTCGACGTCCGCGGGGACGGTGACGCGCTCCAGCAGCGGAAGACCGAAACCGAGCGTCTTGCCGGTACCGGTCTTGGCCTGTCCGATCACGTCGGAGCCGGAGAGTGCGACGGGGAGCGTCATCTCCTGGATGGGGAACGGGGACACAATGCCGACGGCCTCAAGGGCCTCGGCCGTCTCGGGAAGAATCCCGAGGTCTCGGAACGTAGTCAGGGTGCTGCCTCTTCTGTGAGACGCGGTCCGAGGCGAACGCTGGGGGTCGTACCGTGCCGGGGTTGGTCATCCGGCCGTGGATGGGCCGGGTGGCGCGGGACCACTGCCGTCGCTCGAGCGCTCGTGCCGCTGAGGGGGCCCCTCATCTGCGGTCGTACGTGGCGTACGCCTCGCGTGGAGGGCTGTCGGGTCGGAGCCGATCGGGCCACCGACCGGGCATCCTCATTCAATTTCGCGCTACCGATACATCCAAAATACTCAGTAGCCGCAATACCACTGTACCCCGGATTCGCGCATGTGTGTTGGGCGAATTCGTCGGAACGGTGTGGGGTCACTGACTGACCAGGCCCTTCCGCGCCCTGCCCGGCGGGCTATTCTGCGCTTCATGGAGACGCCTGACAACGCCAATGAAACCCCCGTACTCACCGGAATCGCCGCCCAGGACTGGGCCACCGCATCCGTGGAGCCGCAGTACCGGGCAGCAGTCGTGGACCTGCTGGGAGCACTCGCGTACGGGGAGCTGGCGGCTTTCGAGCGGCTCGCCGAGGACGCGAAACTCGCGCCGACGCTGGCCGACAAGGCGGAGCTGGCAAAGATGGCCTCCGCCGAATTCCATCACTTCGAGCGGCTGACGGACCGGCTGACCGCGATCGATGTGGAGCCGACGGGCGCGATGGAGCCGTTCGCCAAGGCGCTCGACGACTTCCACCGCCAGACCGCGCCGTCCGACTGGCTGGAGGGCCTGGTCAAGGCGTACGTGGGCGACTCGATCGCCAGTGACTTCTACCGCGAGGTCGCCGCCCGGCTCGACTCGGACACCCGCTCCCTCGTCCTCGCCGTGCTCGACGACACCGGACACGGCAACTTCGCCGTGGAGAAGGTGCGCGCGGCGATCGAGGCCGACCCGCGGGTCGGTGGCCGGCTCGCGCTGTGGGCGCGGCGGCTGATGGGCGAGGCGCTCTCGCAGGCCCAGCGGGTGGTGGCCGACCGCGACGCGCTGTCGACGATGCTCGTCGGGGGTGTGGCGGACGGGTTCGACCTGGCGGAGGTCGGGCGGATGTTCTCGCGGATCACCGAGGCGCACACCAAGCGGATGGCCGCGCTCGGACTGGCGGCGTAGCCGCTACACCCGGCCCGTCCGGTTGTCCCGTCCTCACGGGCGGGCCCCGGACGGTCTCAGGCCGCTGCTGAGCGGCTCAGGTGGTGGCTGCGGGGGCGGACCAGCAACGAGAGCGTCACGGCGCCGATCAGCGCCGCGCCGATCAGCGTGGCCACGAGGTGGCCGGGGCCCAGCACCGAATGCATGAGAAAAGCGCCGAACAGGGCTCCCAGAGCGCCGGTGGTGAGGACGGCACGGCGGGACGGAAGCCGGTCCGGCAGCGAGCGGAGCGCCACCCAGGCAAGGGCGAGTCCGAGTACGACGGAGCCGAGAGGTTCCAAGATCACAGATGATCACCTCGCGTGTTGCGGGGCGGGTGGATCGGTCGTTAGCGGTACTACCCGAGGGGTGCGGCACGCAACCCTCCCCGGACAGGGTTCGCACAGGAATCGCCCGCCCGACGCAAACCCGCCGGACGAAAACGGCCGACGGAACCCACCGCAAAATGGAAAGCGGCCCGGTGGGGGTTCCCACCGGGCCGCTCGCACGACCACTGCGTCGAGCGTGTCGCCTACAGCGCGCCGAAGCCCACGCGCCGCGTGCTGGGCTCGCCGATCTCCACGTACGCGATCCGGTCGGCCGGCACCAGGACCTTACGGCCCTTCTCGTCCGTGAGGCTGAGCAGCTGCGCCTTACCGGTGAGCGCCTCGGCGACCGTGCTCTCGACCTCTTCGGCGGAAAGCCCGCTCTCCAGAACGATCTCCCGGGGCGTGTGCTGCACCCCGATCTTGACCTCCACGGCTATGTCCCTCCGACGGTCAGTCCCTGCGCGGTGAACCGCGCCGTACGCAGCACACATTAGCCCGCTGAGGGGAGCCGCCAAGGGCCGGTGGGCAACGCCCGCAGCGAACACGGGCGGCGGGCGCGCCCGGCCGGCACCGTCAGTGCTGATCGAAGCCGTGCAGCGGGAAGCCCGCGATACCCCGCCAGGCCAGTGAGGTGAGCAGCTGCACAGCCGTGTCGCGCGGGATCGCGGACCGACTGGAGAGCCAGTAGCGGGCGACGACCTGGGAGACACCGCCCAGACCCACCGCCAGCAGCATGGACTCGTCCTTGGACAGTCCCGTGTCACCGGCGATGACGTCGGAGATCGCCTCTGCGCACTGCAGCGAGACCCGGTCGACGCGCTCGCGCACCGCCGGCTCGTTGGTCAGGTCCGACTCGAAGACCAGCCGGAAGGCGCCGCCCTCGTCCTCGACGTACGCGAAGTACGCGTCCATCGTCGCGGCGACGCGCAGCTTGTTGTCGGTCGTCGACGCCAGTGCCGTACGGACCGCCTGGAGCAGCGACTCGCAGTGCTGGTCGAGCAGGGCCAGATAGAGCTCCAGCTTGCCCGGGAAGTGCTGATAGAGCACCGGCTTGCTGACCCCGGCGCGTTCCGCGATGTCGTCCATCGCGGCGGAGTGGTACCCCTGCGCCACGAATACTTCCTGCGCGGCGCCCAGCAGCTGGTTGCGTCGGGCGCGGCGAGGCAGTCGAGTGCCTCGCGGGCGCGCCGCCTCGGTCTGCTCGATGGCTGTCACGCCGCCTCCCAAATTTGTGATCCGACACAGCTTTCACGTGCACGCTGCGCCACACAGCCATCGTACTTTCGGGTAACCCGGGTACGCGCGGCGCGGACGCAGAATTTCACGGACCGGACGACTGCGGTAGCCACAGATTCGTCGACCAGTGGGGCAAAGTGGGTCGTACTAGCGGTAATCGTCTTCATCCTGTGTGACAACACGAGCCTGCTCGGCCGCATCCGCCACATTGGCACGGTCACGGTCGATGTGCGTGAGCGGTTCGTCGCGCCGCTGCTGGAGATCGGTCCGCTGCTCGGCGGCGTCCGCCCGGGGTGTCTCCTCGTCCGGTTCGTCCGGCTGGACGTCCTCGAAGGTCTCCGGGTCGCTGGGGTCGACCGACATGGTGACTCCCTTCCTTGCTTCGAGCCTAGGAGCTAGCCCCTCAAGCCGCTATGCGATCTGTGACCGCGAACACATGAACCGCGGTGTGATCGTCTCGTAACATTGCCGCATGTCTTCGACCGAGCTGCCGGGAGTCCGCGCCGCCGCCGCAGTGGCTCCGACGGTGAGCACCATCGGGGCCACGGAGGGGGAGGAGCTGCGCTCCGTCGCGCTGCCCGGGCTGACGCTGACCGTCCGTTCCCGGCCGTCGGAGCGCACCGGGCTGCCGCCCGCGCTCTACGTCCACGGGCTCGGCGGCTCCTCGCGGAACTGGTCGGCGCTGATGCCGTTGCTCCAGAACGTGGTGGACGGCGAGGCGGTCGACCTGCCCGGTTTCGGTGATTCGCCGCCGCCCGACGACGGCAACTACTCGGTCACCGGCCACGCGCGCGCCGTGATCCGGTTCCTCGACGCGGCGGAGCGCGGGCCCGTCCATCTGTTCGGCAATTCGCTGGGCGGTGCCGTGGCCACCCGGGTCGCCGCGGTCCGCCCCGACCTGGTGAGCACCCTCACCCTCATCTCACCCGCGCTCCCCGAGATCCGGGTGCAGCGGACGGCCGCACCGACCGCACTGCTCGCCGTTCCGGGCGTCGCGTCGCTGTTCGCCCGGATGACCAGGGACTGGACCGCTCAGGAGCGCACACGCGGTGTCATGGCACTCTGTTACGGCGATCCGGCGCGCGTCTCCGAGTCCGGCTTCCGCGAAGCGGTGGCCGAAATGGAGCACCGGCTGGAACTGCCGTACTTCTGGGACGCGATGGCCCGCTCGGCACGTGGCATCGTCGATGCGTACACGCTCGGCGGTCAGCACGGACTGTGGCGCCAGGCCGAGCGGGTGCTCGCACCGACCCAGCTCGTGTACGGCGGACGGGACCAGCTCGTCTCGTACCGGATGGCACGCAGGGCGTCCGCGGCGTTCCGTGACTCGCGGCTGCTGACGCTGCCCGACGCGGGGCACGTGGCGATGATGGAGTACCCGGAGGTGGTCGCCCAGGCGTTCCGGGAACTGCTCGACGAACGCGGCAGGAGCTGATCCGGGGCGTGGGACGACATAGCCGAAAAGGCCCCGAACCCGCGGGCCCCGATATCGAGGCCGCTCTCGCGAACGAGGGCGGCGGTCGTGAGAGCGTCCACCCGGGGCCCGGCAGCGGGCGGCGCCGGCGGGTGGCCGACGTACCGGCCGGGGCCGACGGGCACACCCCGTTCCAGCAGATCGGCCACGTCCGCGGTGGCCACCCCGAGCAGCGTGAGCCCGGCGGCGGCTGGGGGACCGGGCCGCAGCAGGCGGTGCCCCGGCGTCAACCACCGGTCGGCACCCGGCCGCTGATACCCGGTCCGCGGCACGAGTTCGTCGAGGCGTTCGACTCTCCACCCGCTCCGCCCGCGCCTCGTGGGCCCGTCGTCCCGCCGGCCCGGCCGGCCGACCCGCACAGCTCGGTCGGCGAGTGGGCCGAGCAGCCGCCGCGCGTCGGCGCCGCCGCGCCGACTCCCACCGAGACCGGCCGGGACGGCAAGGGAACCCGGGGCCGTACGTTCACGGGCATAGCGGCCGCCGCGGTGACGACCGTGCTCGCGGTGGTCGTGGCCGGGCAGGTCGCCCACGACAGCGGCGGGACCAGCGCCGCACAGCCCACGGGCGTCGACCGGGACGGCGTCGACGGCACCTCCCGCTCGGACGGCCGGCCGACCCCGAAGTCGGCGCAGGCCAAGCCCCTTTCGTACGCGGAGAAGATGGCCAAGGCCTACCCGCTCTCCCCTCGACTGCACGGCTCCGGAAAGTTCGAGGCGGTTCCGGGGACGGTGAAGGCCCCGGGCAAGGGGCACAAGTACCGCTACCGGATCGATGTGGAGAAGGGTCTCGGCCTCGACGCCGCGCTCTTCGCCCGGGCCGTCCAGGACACGCTCAACGACGACCGCAGCTGGGCGCACGACGGTGCCATGACGTTCGAGCGGATCTCCTCCGGCGACCCCGATTTCGTGATCACCCTGGCCAGTCCCGGGACCACCGGCGACTGGTGCAAGAAGTCGGGTCTGGACACGACCGAGGACAACGTCTCGTGCGACTCCGCGGCGACCGAGCGCGTGATGATCAACGCCTACCGCTGGGCGCAGGGGTCGTCTACGTTCGGCCCGGACGAACTCTTCGCCTACCGCCAGATGCTGATCAACCATGAGGTCGGTCACCGGCTGGGTCACAACCATGTGAGTTGCCGCACGCCGGGAGCGCTCGCTCCGGTGATGCAGCAGCAGACGAAGTCCCTGGACATCGACGGAATCAAGTGCCGGCCCAACGCCTGGGTGTATCCAGGAAGTTGAATCGAAAAGGGCCGGGCCGGGGGCGTGCCGGGCCGTCTCGTCGATCGAGCCGGGCTCCGCCGTCACCTGCCGACCGGTGCGTCCACACCCGGATGGCTGTCCGCATATTGAGATGGTTGTCTCATTCCGCGTTGACATCCCCTGGGGGGTGATCCATATTTCTCGGCATGTCACGCAGCCCCGTCACCCCCGAACGCGCCGCCATAGAGCTGGCGCTCATCGGCGTGACCGGGCACAGCGTCGCCGACATCCACTGTTGCTGACGCCTGCCCGAGCGCGCGTCGGCCCTCTGCCCGAGCCCTGAAACGGCCCGGACAACCATGCACGACTGCCGCGCCTGGGCGCACTCCGTCCGCAGGCGCGACAGTCTCAGTGTTCCGGTCATCTCTTCCATGTGCCGACCGGTTGTGTGCACTCGCTCTCGTTGCTGCCTGCACGGAGATTCCCTCCGTTTCTTTTCTTCAGGCAGTACTCCGAGAGGTCACCTTCCGATGCGTCATCCGTCCGTCATATCGCGCCGCGTGGCAGCGGCCACCGCAGTACTCGTCGTTGCCGCGGCTGCCGCGGCCTGCGGGCCCAAGGACAGCAAGGACAGCGACGGCAACTCCGGCGCGGCGGGCACGCCCCGGAAGGGCGGCACACTCACCGTCCTCAACAGCAAGCCGCAGGAGGACTTCGACCCCGCACGGCTCTACACCTCCGGCGGCGGCAACGTCCCGTCCCTCGTCTTCCGTACGCTCACCACCCGCAACCGGGAGGACGGCGCGGCCGGCGCGAAGGTCGTCCCCGACCTGGCGACCGACCTGGGCACACCCAGCAAGAACGCCACCGTGTGGACGTACACCCTCAAGGACGGCCTGAAGTACGAGGACGGCACCGCGATCACGAGCGCCGACATCAAGTACGGCATCGAGCGCTCCTTCGCCGCCGAACTCTCCGGCGGCGCGCCCTACCTGCGTGACTGGCTGATCGGCGGGGCCGACTACCAGGGCCCGTACAAGGACAAGAAGGGCCTCGACTCGATCGAGACGCCCGACGCGAAGACGATCGTCTTCCACCTCGACAAGCCGGAGGGTGAATTCCCCTTCCTGGCCACACAGACGCAGACGACCCCGGTGCCGAAGGCCAAGGACACCGGCACCAAGTACGAGGAGCACCCGATCTCCTCGGGTCCGTACAAGGTCGTCAAGAACGAGGGTGACGGCGAGCGCCTCGTCCTGGAGCGCAACCCGCACTGGTCGGCCGCCACCGACGAGGAGCGCAAGGCCTACCCCGACCGGATCGACGTGCGCTCCGGGCTCGACTCCGCCGTCATCAACCAGCGCCTGTCCGCCTCGCAGGGCGCCGACGCGGCCGCCGTCACCACCGACACCAACCTGGGCCCCGCCGAGCTCGCCAAGGTCACCGGCGACAAGAAGCTCGCCGCCCGCGTCGGCACCGGCCACTTCGGTTACACCAACTACATCGCCTTCAACCCGAAGGTGAAGCCGTTCGACAACCCGAAGGTGCGCCGGGCGATCTCGTACGCCGTCGACCGCTCCTCCGTGGTCAACGCGGCCGGCGGCTCCTCGCTCGCCGAACCCGCCACCACCTTCCTGCCCGACCAGAAGGCCTTCGGGTACACCCCGTACGACCACTTCCCGGCCGGGAAGTCCGGCAACGCGGCCAAGGCCAAGGAACTGCTGAAGGAGGCCGGCTACCCCAAGGGGCTGACCGTCACCCTCACGCACTCCAACGACAAGGACTTCGCGACGAGCCCGGAGATCGCCACCGCGCTCCAGGAGGCGCTGAAGAAGGCCGGCATCACCGTCAAGCTCCGGGGCCTGGAGAGCAACGACTATTCCGACACGGTCTACAACGTGAAGAGCGAGCCCGGCTTCTTCCTCGGCGGCTGGGGTGCCGACTGGCCGTCCGGCGGGCCCTTCTTCGCACCGATCTTCGACGGACGTCAGATCGTCAAGTCCGGCTACAACTTCAACTCCGGCCAGCTGAACGACCCCGCGGTCAACAAGGAGATCGACGAGATCAACAAGCTGACCGACCTGAGCGCCGCCGCGAAGCGCTGGGGCGCGCTCGACAAGAAGGTCGGTGAGCAGGCCCTGACCGTGCCGCTGTTCCACCCGGTCTACAAGCGTCTGTACGGCGAGTCCGTCAAGAACATCGTGATCAGCGACTGGACCGGTGTGCTCGACATCTCCCAGGTCGCGGTCAAGTAACCATGGCCGAAGCACTACTGATCGAGGAGGCGGGGACCGCCACGGTCCCCGCCTCCGCGGGCCATCCGTTCTGGCGGCGGCTGCGCGCCCGGCGCGCGGCGCTCGTGGCGGCCGCCGTCGTCGCCCTGCTGGTCCTCATCGCGCTCGCGGCGCCGCTGCTGGCGGGCATCGAGGGCCAGGACCCCACCACGTACCACCCCGAACTCGTCGACTCCGCCACCGGCGGGGTGCCGCTCGGCTCCTTCGGCGGGATCAGCGCCGAACACTGGCTCGGCGTCGAACCGCTCACCGGCCGCGACCTGTTCGCGCGGGTGGTCCACGGGGCACGGGTCTCGCTCGGCGTCGCGCTCGCCGCCACCCTGCTCCAGGTGATCACCGGGGTCGGCATCGGCCTCGCGGCCGGGCTCGGCAACCGCTTCGTCGACCAGGCGCTCAGCCGGGTCACCGATGTCGTGGTCGCGCTGCCGGTCATGGTGATCGCGCTCGGCGCGCTCGCCGTCGTACCCACGAGCTTCCCGCGCCCCGTCCTGATCGCAGTGATCATCGGCCTGGTCGGCTGGTCCGGCATCTCGAAGATCGTGCGCGCCCAGACCCTCGCGCTGAAATCGCTCGACCATGTCTCCGCGGCCCGGCTGAGCGGCTGGGGTTCCTGGCAGATCGCCCGCCGCGAACTGCTGCCCGCACTGGCCGCGCCCGTCATCACGTACGCCGTGCTGCTCTTCCCCTCCAACATCGTCGTCGAAGCGGCGCTGTCGTTCCTCGGCGTCGGCATCAAGCCGCCCACGCCGTCCTGGGGGCAGATGCTCAGCGACGCCGACACCTGGTACCAGGCGGCGCCCACCTATCTGCTGATCCCCGCCCTGCTGCTCTTCGTCACCGTGCTGGCGCTGACCGTCCTCGGTGAGGGCGTACGCACCGCACTCGACCCGCGCGCCGCATCCCGGCTGCGGATCGGCACCGGCCGCAAGAAGGAGGCAGACGCATGAGGTGGTTCCTGCTCAGGCGCCTCGGCGGGGCGCTCTTCGTGCTGCTCGCGCTCAGCATCGTCGTCTACGCGGCCTTCTACGTCGCCCCCGGCAACGTCGCGCAGATCGCCTGCGGTCCGCGCTGCTCGCCCGCACAGGTGGCACAGGTCAGCGAACAGCTGCACCTGGGCGACCCGTTGTACACGCAGTACGCGCACTTCCTCCAGGGGCTCTTCGTCGGCCGCGACTACTCGACCGGCACCGGGGTGCTGCACTGCCAGGCCCCCTGCCTGGGACTCTCGTACCAGAGCGACCAGCAGGTCACCGAGCTGATCCTGGCCAAGCTCCCGGCCACCGCCTCACTCGCCCTCGGCGCCTTCGTGCTGTGGACGCTGCTCGGTGTCGGCACCGGGCTGCTCTCGGTGTGGCGGCGCGGCCGGCTGACCGAGCGCGTGCTCACCGGGATCACGCTGGCCGGCATGGCCACCCCGGTCTTCGTCATCGGACTGCTGCTGATCATCATCCTGGTCACGGCGCTCCAGATCCTGCCGTTCCCGGATTACGTGCCCCTCACCGAGGACCCGGAACAGTGGGCGTGGAACCTGCTGCTGCCGTGGATCTCGCTGGCGCTGGTGTCCGCGGCCCCGTACGCCCGGATGACCCGGGCCTCGATGCTGGAGACGCTGGCCGAGGACCATGTGCGCACCTTCAGGGCGTACGGGGTCAGTGAGCGGGCGCTCGTCGGGCGGCACGCGCTGCGCGGTGCGCTGGCGCCGGTGATCGCGCTCGGCGCACTGGACATCGGCTCGATGTTCGGCGGAGCCGTACTCACCGAATCACTCTTCGGGATTCCGGGGGTCGGCCGCGAACTCGTCGACGCCGTGAAGCACGTGGACCTTCCGGTGGTCGTCGGTCTGGTGCTCGTCACCGGGTTCGTCGTCGTCCTTGCCAATGCCGTCGCGGACGTACTCCAGGCGATGGCCGACCGACGGGTGGTACTGGCATGAGCCTGGTCGAAGTCTCCGATCTCTCGATCTCGTTCGGCGACGTGCGGGCGGTGGAGAAGCTGTCGTTCTCGCTGGAGGCCGGTGGCGCGCTGGGCGTGGTGGGTGAGTCCGGTTCCGGCAAGAGCGCGTCGGCGTACGCCCTGCTCGGACTGCACCGGGGGACCGGGGCGCGGGTCGGCGGCTCGATCCGGGTCGCCGGGGTGGACGTGAACGCGGCGGACGACGCGGAACTGCGGGCGCTGCGGGGTGCGAAGGCCGCGATGGTGTTCCAGGACCCGCTGTCGTCGCTGGACCCGTACTACGCGGTGGGCGACCAGATCGCCCAGGTGTACCGGGTCCACAACCGGGCCTCCCGGCGGGTGGCGCGGGCCCGGGCCGTCGAGGTGCTGGACCGGGTCGGGATTCCCGACGCGGTACGGCGTTCCCGGTCCCGGCCGCACGAGTTCTCCGGCGGGATGCGGCAGCGGGCGCTGATCGCGATGGCCCTCGCCTGCGAGCCGAAGCTCCTGATCGCCGACGAGCCGACGACCGCCCTGGACGTCACCGTCCAGGCCCAGATCCTGGACCTGCTGCACCATCTGCGGCACGAGACGGGCATGGGGCTGCTGCTGGTCACGCACGACGTGGGCGTGGCGGCCGAATCGGTCGACGAGGTGCTGGTGATGCAGTCGGGACGGGCGGTGGAACGGGGGCCGGTGGGCGAGGTGCTCGTGGCGCCGCGCGAGCCGTACACGCGGGCGCTGCTGGCGGCGGTGCCGCGCATCTCGGCCCGCACGGCGGCCTCGGACGGGGAGCCGGCAGCGGCAGTGGGCGGGACGTCCGTCGAGGGCGCGGCCGGGGTGTCCATCGAGGGCGCGACCGGGGCGCCCGCCCGTGACGCGGCTCGGGACGGGAGTGAGCGGCTGGTCGAGGGCGCGGCTCGGGACGGGAGTGAGCGGCTGGTCGAGGGCGCGGCTCGGGACGGGAGTGAGCGGCTGGTCGAGGGCGCGGCTCACGGCGGGAGTGAGCCGCTCGTCGAAGCCGCCGACGTCCGGCAGGTGTTCGGCCGGGGCAAGTCCGCCCTCGTGGCCGTCGACGGTGTCTCCCTCACCGTCCGCCGCGGCGAAACGCTCGGCATCGTCGGCGAGAGCGGCAGCGGCAAGACCACCCTCGGGCGGATGCTTGTCGGACTGCTGGAGCCCACCTCCGGGCGGCTCACCCGCCGGGCCCGGGTACAGATGGTCTTCCAGGACCCCGTCTCCTCCCTCAACCCGCGCCGCACGATCGGCGAGTCGGTGGCCGACCCGCTGCGGGCGTCCGGGGAGCGCGACGAGGCCGTGATCCGGGCACGGGTACGGGATCTGCTGAAGCGGGTCGGGCTCGATTCCGAGCAGTACGACCGCTACCCGCACGAGTTCAGCGGCGGACAGCGCCAGCGCGTCGGGATCGCCCGCGCGCTGGCAGCCGAGCCGGAACTGATCGTCTGCGACGAGGCCGTCTCCGCGCTCGACGTCACGACCCAGGCCCAGGTAACCGCCCTGCTGGCGCAGTTGCAGCGGGAACTGGGGCTGGCCCTGGTCTTCATCGCGCACGATCTCGCCGTCGTACGGCAGGTCAGCGACCGGGTCGCCGTCATGCGACAGGGCCGGATCGTCGAGGAGGGCGAGGTGGACCAGGTGTACGGCGACCCCCAGGACCCGTACACCAAGCAGCTCCTGGCGGCCGTACCCGCGCTCGATCCGGCGCTCGCGGCGGTACGCCGCGCAACCCGCAAGGAGCTGACTGCGGCCTGACCCTGTGTGATCGAACGCCCCCATAGCGCGACAGAACGCTGTCGTGGTGGGAAAGTTACGACGGTTCACCCCTTTCGGTGGTGCGACGGACAACCGTCCGTCGCGCCACCGGCGTATCCGCTTACGGTCGTCCCGCTGTGAGTCGCCATTTCAACGGCGGCCGCCCACAAGGGAGATCGGGGGTGCACTCGTGCGGATCGGACTCCTCACCGACGGTGGTTATCCGTATGCGACCGGTGAGTCCAGGCTCTGGTGCGACCGTCTGGTGCGCGGACTCGCGCAGCACGAGTTCGATCTCTTCGCGCTCAGCCGCTCCGCCGAGCAGGAGGAGCGGGGCTGGGTTCCGCTCCCGACGCAGGTCGGCCGGGTGCGGACGGCACCGCTGTGGGCGGCCGACGAGGACATCCCGGGCACCCGCGTCCCCAAGGGTTTGCTCGCCCGGATGATGACGGGCGGCGGCGGGCGCTCGTACGGGCGGCGCGAACGACGGCGCTTCACAGCGCACTTCACGGCTCTCGTGACCTCGGTCTGTGCGGCGGGGGCGACGGGTGAGGTGCGTGCGGCCGGGGCGGTGCCCGCGACGGACGGTGGCGAAGACGTGAGCGGGAGCGTGGTTCCCTGCGAACGGAGTGAACAAGGACGTGCGGGGCTCGCGTCCGCCGGTGCGGCGGACGCGCAGTTCACGGAGGGGCTCTACGGGCTCGCCGAACTGGCCCGCGAACACGGGGGACTTCCCGCGGCGCTCCGCTCCGAAACCGCCGTACGTGTACTCGAAGCCGCCTGCCGTGCCCCGGGCACCGGGCGCACCGTCCAGACCGCTACCGTCCCCGACCTCCTCGCCTTCGCCCGGGAGCTCGACCGGGTGCTGCGTCCGCTCTCCCTCGACTGGTACGGCGAGGAGAGCCTCGGCGCGGTCGACCTCTGCCACGCCACATCCGGCGGCGCCGCCGCTCTGCCGGGACTGCTGGCCAAACGCTTCTTCGGGGTCCCGCTGCTCGTCACCGAGCACGGCGTGAGGCTGCGGGCGCACTACCTGGCCGCCGCCGACACGTCTCTGAGTGCGCCGGTACGCGCCCTGCTGGCCGGTTTCCATGGACGGCTCGCCGCCGAGGTGTACCGGCAGGCTGAGATCCTCGCCCCCGGTGACACGCACGCCCGCCGCTGGCAGGAACGGTGCGGTGCCGAGCGCGAGAAGCTGCGCACCCTCTACCCCGGCATGGAATCGGACCGGTTCACGGCGCTGGGGGAGAGCGGCGACAGCGGTCCCGACGACACCCTGGTCTGGGTCGGCCGGATCGAGCCCGCCAAGGACCTGATCGCGCTGCTGCACGCCTTCGCGGAGGTACGGAAGGCCGAACCGGGCGCCCGGCTGCGGATCATCGGTGCGGCGGCGCAGGGTCCGGAGGGGGTCACGTACCTCGCGCACTGCCGGGCGCTCGCCGCCCAGTTGTTCCCCGACGAGGCCACGGACGCGCACGCCGTCGGCGACAACCCGGTCTCCTTCGAGGACATCGGCGGCGCCGAGGTGCCGGGTCTGCCGGAGGCCTATGGGGCGGGCGGGGTCGTCGTCCTGTCCAGCGTGGTCGAGGGCTTCCCCGTCGGTCTCGTCGAGGCGATGTTCTGCGGACGGGCGACGGTGTCGACGGACGTCGGCGCGGTGGTCGAAGTCATCGGCGGCACCGGGCTCGTGGTGCCCCCGCGCAACCCGAAGGCGCTCGCCGACGCCTGCCTCGCGCTGCTGCGCGACCCGGAGCGCCGTGCACGGCTCGGAGCGGCGGCGCGCGCCCGCGCGCTCGAACTTTTCACCGTTGAACAGAACCTCGCGGCATATCGCGGCATCTACCTGGAGCTGATCTCGCACGCCCCGGTGCGCAGGGAGGCCGACGCGGTGGACGCCGACGGCGGACCGCGCCCCTTCGCCACCCCGCCGGAGGCACAGGTCCTGGGCCCGTGGACGGCCTCGGGCGCCGGCGCGTCACGGCCGGTCGACCGCACACCCCGCTCGGCCGCCGAGCTCCCGGCCGTCTGCGCGGGAGCGCGGGGAGCAGGTGGCGGCGATGCGTGAACAGGGAACGGACCGGCCGGGTCGCAGTGACGGAGCGGGACGGTCCGACGCAGTCGGCGACGATCACGGAAGAGAGACGATGGGCCGCCCGACCGAGGTGTCCGACGCACCCGCCCCGCCGTCCAATGGCGGGAGCTGGGACCTTCGCTCCCGGGCCCTGGTCTCCGGGACCGCCGTTGAGGAAGTCGCAGCGGAGGACACCACTGCAGAGAACACCGCCGCGGAGGTAACCGCCGCAGAGGATGGCGCTACGGAACAGGCCGGGCCGGCCACCACGGAACGGGCCGTGACGGGGCAAGTCCCCAAGGAGCCGGCTGCCATGGTGGACCGAGCCCCCGAGGAGCGGGCCGCCACAGGGAGCGCCGCCGAAGTGCGGGCCGCCGCGCCCCGGGCCCCCGAGATCGCGGGTGCCGCTCCGGCGCGCAAGCTCACGGCCTCGCGCCGCGGCCCCGCCGACCCCGTGAGATCGCTGATGCACCGCCATCGTGAGCTGTGCGAGCGCGCCGTAGATCCGCTGGAGATCGCCGCCGGGCTCGAAGCCCACGGTGTCACCGACCGCGCTGCCGCCCGCTACCGGCACCGCGACGTCTTCTCGCTCGCCGAGGAACTCTTCGCCCGGGTACCCACCGTGGCGGGGGAGCCCGCGACAGGGCTCCGCGCGCCGGAGCGTGATACCGGGACACGCGCCGCCTGGTCGCTCCGCGCGCTGGCGCCGGGCGCCGCCTGCATCGCGACCGCAGGCGCTCTGAGGCTCACCGAGGGGACACTCGGCGGTCAGGGACGGCTCGCGATCGCCCTCACCGGAGGGCTTGTCGCGCTCGTCGGCCTCGCCCTGAGCCTGCGCAGCGGTCCCCTGCACGCCGTGGGCGGCTCCTCGGGCACCGCCCATGTGTACGGCTGCTGGCTCCTCGGCTATGTCCTGTACGGCGACGCGCTGCTCGACCAAGTGCTCAGCGGTGGCCCCGAAGGCTCCTGGACAGTCACCCCCGCACCGCTGCTGGGGCTGGCGCTCTCCGTCGCCCCGGCCGCCTGGTGCGCGCACCTCTTCTCCGTACACGCACACCGCAAACTGATCGGAAGCCGCGCACTGGAGGAGTTCGCCGCAGGTGTGCGCCCGCTGCTGTTCGGAGCCGTCGCGCTCCACCTGTGCGCCCTCGCCGGTCTGCTCTACCTCGCGCATCTGGGATACGGGGGCGGTGGCCCCTTCGTGGGGGCGGCCGCGCTCGGGATGCTGCTCCTGTTGGCCCGGTTGTTGGCCGTGCACGGCTTCCCCGAACCCGCCACCGCCGGACTCGCCGGCGCCTGCGCCGTCGAAGCGCTGGCACCCGCCCTGGTCCTGGCCGGACGGCTGCCCGGCCTGCACTTCCTCGCCCGCCCCGTCGATGCCCTGGTCATGGCGGCAGGCACCGGAGCCGTACCCGCCCTCGCCTGTGGGGCGGCCGCGCTCGGGCTGCTGATCACCGCCGCCGTCCTGCTGTCCAGGGCATCCGCCCACGTAAGAACCACCCCCACGTAAGCCCCTCGAAGAAGAACCACCCCCATATGAACCACGCCTACATGAACCACCCACATGCCCCGCGCATGAACCACCCACAGGCACCACGGAGCCGACGCCGCGGGCGCGTTCCTCGTACCGCACCACACACTTCCTCAAGGAGACACCGGACATGACCCCCGAATCCCCCGCACCGGCAGCCCGCCGTCGGCACCGAGGGGGCACGCGATGAGGGTGCTGCTGCTCGGAGCCAATGGATTCCTCGGCCGGTTCGTGGCCGACCGCCTGCTCGCCGACCCCGCCGTGCATCTCACGGCGCTCGGCCGCGGCGACGACGCCGACGTGCGGTTCGACCTCGCCGGCGGCAGCCCCGGCGCGCTGACCCGCTTCCTGGACGCCGTCCACCCCGGCGTCGTCGTCAACTGCGCGGGCGCCACCCGCGGCGGGGCCCGCGATCTGACCCGCCACAACACGGTCGCCGTCGCCACCGTCTGCGAGGCGATGCGGCGCAGCGGCTGCACTGCCCGGCTCGTCCAGGTCGGCTGTTCGTCGGAGTACGGGCCCTCGCAGCCCGGCTCATCGACCGCGGAGGACGCGATTCCGCGCCCCGGCGGCCCGTATGGCGTCAGCAAGCTCGCCGCCACCGAACTCGTCCTCGGCTCCGGGCTCGACGCGGTCGTGCTGAGGGTCTTCTCCCCGGTCGGCCCCGGCACCCCCGCCGGATCCCCGCTCGGCAGGCTCGCCGAGGCGATGCGCCGGGCCATGCAGTCCGGTGACGGCGAACTGAAGCTCAGCGGCCTCGGCGTGCAGCGCGACTTCGTCGACGTACGTGATGTCGCGCGCGCCGTGCACGCCGCCTCGCTCTCCGCGGCGCAGGGCGTCGTCAACATCGCCACCGGCCGCGCCGTGCGGCTCCGGGACGCGGCCTCCGTCCTCGCCAGGGTCGCCGGATACGCGGGCGCGCTCCACGAGCTCGACGCGCCCCCGCCCCGGCTGCCCATCGGCGCCCCGCGGTCCTCGACCGAGTCGGTCGTCGAGCACCTCTCGGCAACCCCGTCCCCCTACCCGGACGGCTGCGGCGCCTGGCAGCAGGCCGACGTCCGTACCGCCAGGGACCGGCTCGGCTGGCGCCCCCGGATCAATCTGGAGGAGTCCCTGGCCGACATCTGGATGGAGGCGGCGTGCCGTATCTGACCTCCACCGGCACCGCCCGCCGGACCGGCGGCGCCGAGCAACTCGGCTTCGGCGTCCCCGGTTACGCGCATCCGCTGCTCGCCCCCACCGAGTGGGCCGAGCTCATCCGCCCCGGCACCCCGCTGCACTGGGCGGTCCTCAACATCGACGACGGCCCGGGTGTCCGCCCCGACCCGCACTGTCTGGAGGCCGCGGGCCGGCTCCGCAATGCCCGGGAACGGGCCGTGCACGGTGAGACCCCGCAGGACTCCGCCCGGGCCGCGGGTGGCCGGCTGCTCGGCCATCTCGATCTGGCCTACGGCAGCCGCTCCTTCGGGGAGCTGATCGCCGACGCGCAGTCCTTCCTCGACTGGTACCGCGTCGACGGCTTCTATCTCGGCCGGTGCCCGGCCGGCCGTGCCGAACTGCCGGCCGTCCGCCGTCTCACCGGCACACTCGCCACGCTCCTCGAACACGACGAAGGCAGGGAGGGACACGGGCCGCTGGTGCTGGGGCTGGGCACCCATCCGCATCCGGGCTACGCCGAGGCCGCCGACCAGCTGGTCACCTTCTCCGGCCCCTGGACCGACTACCGCTGGTCACAGGTGGCGGAGTGGACCGCCGCCTATCCGCCGGAGCGGTTCGCGCACTTCGTCCACGGCGTTCCGCGCACTCATCTCGAAGAGGCCATGCGCATCGCCCGCTGGCAGGGCGCGGGCACGATCTTCTTCACGGACCGGGACGGGCGGCACGGGCGGGACGGACAGCACGGGCGGGACGGGCGGCACGGACAAACCGATCCATTCGCGGTGCTGCCCGGGTACTGGGACGAAATCGTCTCGCGGATCGGACCGGGTATCTCGGAATGAGAAGCGGCGTGGCAGTGTTACGGCAAGAACAACCGTACGTAGCTGAAGTACGTAGAAACCGACCACCTGCATTGTTGAGGTTCCTGTGTCGCTGCCACCCCTGGTCGAGCCAGCTGCTGAGCTCACCGTCGACGAGGTCCGCAGGTACTCCCGCCACCTGATCATCCCGGATGTGGGGATGGACGGGCAGAAGCGGCTGAAGAACGCGAAGGTGCTCTGTGTCGGAGCCGGTGGTCTCGGTTCGCCGGCCCTGATGTACCTGGCCGCCGCCGGTGTCGGCACGCTCGGCATCGTGGAGTTCGACGAGGTCGACGAGTCGAACCTGCAGCGCCAGATCATCCACAGCCAGGCCGACATCGGCCGTTCCAAGGCCGAGTCCGCCAAGGACTCGGTGCTGGGCATCAACCCGTACGTGAACGTGGTCCTTCACGAGGAGCGGCTCGAAGCCGACAACGTGATGGACATCTTCGCCCAGTACGACCTGATCGTGGACGGCACGGACAACTTCGCCACCCGCTATTTGGTCAACGACGCAGCCGTACTGCTGAACAAGCCGTACATCTGGGGCTCGATCTACCGGTTCGACGGCCAGGCGTCCGTCTTCTGGTCCGAGCACGGCCCCTGCTACCGCTGCCTCTACCCGGAGCCGCCCCCGCCGGGCATGGTTCCCTCCTGCGCCGAGGGCGGCGTGCTCGGGGTGCTCTGCGCCTCGGTCGGATCCATCCAGGTCACCGAGGCCATCAAGCTGCTCGCCGGTATCGGCGACCCGCTGGTCGGCCGGCTGATGATCTACGACGCCCTGGAGATGCAGTACCGCCAGGTCAAGGTCCGCAAGGACCCCGACTGCGCGGTCTGCGGCGAGAACCCGACCGTCACCGAGCTCATCGACTACGAGGCCTTCTGCGGTGTCGTGTCCGAGGAGGCCCAGGAGGCGGCGCTCGGCTCCACGATCACTCCGAAGCAGCTCAAGGAGTGGATCGACGCGGACGAGAAGATCGAGATCATCGACGTCCGTGAGCCGAACGAGTTCGAGATCGTCTCGATCCCCGGCGCCCGGCTCATCCCGAAGAATGAGTTCCTGATGGGCAACGCCCTCCAGGACCTCCCGCAGGACAAGCGCATCGTCCTGCACTGCAAGACCGGTGTCCGCAGCGCCGAGGTCCTCGCGGTCCTCAAGTCGGCGGGCTTCGCAGACGCGGTACACGTGGGCGGTGGCGTGATCGGCTGGGTCAACCAGATCGAGCCCGAGAAGCCGGTGTACTGAGCCGGTGCGTACCGAGCCGGTGCACTGAATCGGTGTTCTGAGCCGCTGGTGTTCTGAGCCGCTGGTGTACCGAGTTCTTGGTGTACGGGGTCCTTGGTGTACCGGGTACGAACGCTTCGAAGGGGCCGGTCCGCGTGTTGCGGAC
>NZ_JBHVFF010000022.1:0-47044 GCF_042801895.1 Streptomyces sp. NPDC057543
CGTCACCGAAGTGGCGGGGGCGGCCCTGTGGGGAATCAGCCGATCCGGTACGGCGGTCAGTCGTTGCCGTTGCCCGGAGACGGCGTCGTCTTCTGGATCTGGAGCAGGAACTCCGCGTTGGACTGGGTCTTCTTCATCCGGTCCAGGAGGAGCTCGATCGCCTGCTGCTGGTCGAGCGCGTGCAGCACCCGGCGCAGCTTCCAAACAATCGCCAACTCGTCGCTGCCGAGCAGGATTTCTTCCTTACGGGTGCTGGACGCGTCGACGTCCACCGCCGGGAAGATGCGCTTGTCCGAGAGCTTCCGGTCGAGCTTGAGCTCCATGTTGCCGGTGCCCTTGAACTCCTCGAAGATCACCTCGTCCATGCGCGAGCCGGTCTCGACGAGCGCGGTGGCCAGGATGGTCAGCGAACCGCCGTCCTCGATGTTGCGCGCGGCACCGAAGAAGCGCTTCGGCGGGTAGAGCGCGGTCGAGTCGACACCACCGGACAGGATGCGGCCGGAGGCGGGGGCCGCGAGGTTGTACGCGCGGCCGAGGCGGGTGATGGAGTCCAGCAGGACGACCACGTCGTGACCCAGCTCGACGAGACGCTTGGCGCGCTCGATGGCCAGTTCGGCGACGGTGGTGTGGTCCTCGGCGGGGCGGTCGAAGGTCGAGGAGATGACCTCGCCCTTCACCGACCGCTGCATGTCGGTGACCTCTTCCGGACGCTCGTCGACCAGGACGACCATCAGGTGGCACTCGGGGCTGTTGACCGTGATCGCGTTGGCGATGGCCTGCAGGATCATGGTCTTGCCGGTCTTCGGCGGGGCCACGATCAGGCCTCGCTGGCCCTTGCCGATCGGGGCGACCAGGTCGATGATCCGCGTCGTCAGGACGTTGGAGTCGGTCTCCAGACGGAGCCGGTCCTGCGGGTAGAGCGGGGTCAGCTTCTGGAACTCCGGGCGGCCGCGGCCGGTTTCGGGCGCCATGCCGTTGACGGAGTCGAGGCGGACCAGCGCGTTGAACTTCTCGCGGCGCTCGCCGTCCTTGGGCTGGCGCACCGCACCCGTGACGTGGTCACCCTTGCGCAGGCCGTTCTTGCGGACCTGGGCGAGCGAGACGTACACGTCGTTCGGGCCCGGCAGGTAACCGGACGTCCGGATGAACGCGTAGTTGTCGAGGATGTCCAGGATGCCCGCGACGGGGATCAGGACGTCGTCGTCGGAGACGGGGACCTCGCTGGCGAAGTCCTCCCGGCCACGGCGGCCACGGCGGTCGCGGTAGCGGCCCCGACGACCGCGACGGCCGCCCGCCTCGTCGTCGTAGCCGTCGTCCTGCGGACCGCCGCTCTGCTGGCCCTGGCGCTGCTGGCGCTGGCCGCCCTGCTGGCCCTGGCCGCCGCCCTGCTCGTCGCCCTTGCCGCGGCGGTCGCGCTGCCGGTCGCGGCGCTCCCCGCGCTCGCCACGCTCCTGGCGGTCGCCCCGGTCGCCGCGCTGACCGCGGTCCTGGCGGTCTCCCCGGCGGCCCTCGGCCGTGTCGGCCGCGGCCTCGGCCTTGGCGTCGGTGCGGTCGTCACCCTTCGGCTCGGCCTGCGTCTCCGGCTTGGCCTCGGCGGCCGGCTTGCTCTCCGCCTTGGTCTCCGGGCTGCCCGCCTGAGCGGTGGCACGGCGCCGACGGCGCTCGCCCGTGGGCTGGTCGTCGCTGGCCGGCTGGCCGGGAATGTCGATCTGCTGCTGGGCAGCGGCCTTCTCGGCAGGCGCGGCGGCCGCGGACTCGTCCCCGGTGCGCGCCTTGGAGGTGGCACGGCGCTTCGGCTTGGTCTCGGCTTCCGCGGCGGGTGCGGCGGCCTTGGGCGCGGCGGAGTTACCCGCCTGCGCCTCCTTGATGACCTCGATCAGCTGGCCCTTGCGCATCCGCGCAGTGCCCTTGATGCCGAGGCCGGACGCGACCTGCTGCAGCTCGGCCAGGACCATGCCGTCAAGGCCGGTGCCGGAGCGGCGGCGCCGTGCGGTGGTGCCAGTGGCAGCACCTTCGGCGGGCGCGGCGCTGTCGACAGTCTTGTCGGCAGTCACGCCCATCAGATCGGTGGTGTCGCTCACGAAGGGTCCTTCCCTGGAGCGGACGTCGGCCTTCTGGCTCGGCGACCGGTTGTGCTGTCCGACTGCGGTCTTTTTCTTGCGGACCGGGCCGGGGCGGTGGTCCGCCGCGGGTACGGCGGAGAGATGAAAGTGTGCAAGGGTCCGGCGCGAGCATCCCCCTGCTCGGCCCACTCCTGGACAAGCGAGGGGTGTCGTGCCGGTTCCGGAGCGTGCACGAAACTGCTCAGGCAGGCTGCTCAGGCAGTTGGGGAGGCTCCCGGAAGAAATGGTGGTCCCGGAAAGGGACACGAAGCAACGCGCCACGTAGACGTCGGTTGCAGACTTGAGGTTAACACTACCGGCTCCAACAAACATTCCCCCTCTCACTCACCGGCAATCAATCCTCGGCTACGGGGCGAGCGGCAGCACACTCGCGCCCGGGGCGTCGAGAGCGAGCCGATTGGCCGCCCATCCCTCGCCCGCCAGCCGTGCGACCTTGTCGGCCGCACCGTCCTCGGCCAGTGCGAGCACGGTCGGCCCGGCACCGGAGATGACTGCGGGTACGCCGTCGGCGCGCAGTCGGTTCACGAGTTCCACGCTCTGGGGCATCGCCGGGGCGCGGTACTCCTGGTGCAGCCGGTCCTCCGTTGCGGTGAGCAGCAGTTCGGGACGGCTGGTCAGAGCCTCGACGAGGAGTGCGGCGCGGCCGGCGTTGAAGGCCGCGTCAACATGCGGGACCGTACGCGGCAGCAGTCCGCGGGCGGTCTCGGTCAGGACCGGCTTACTGGGGACGAAAACCACCGGAACGATGGAATCTGCGGGATCCATCCTGATCGCACGGGCGGATCCGCCGTCCATCCAGGCCAGGGTGAAACCGCCGAGCAGGCAGGCCGCGACGTTGTCGGGGTGGCCCTCGATCTCGGTGGCGAGCTCCAGCAGCGCGGCGTCGTCGAGCCGGGCGTCACCGCCGGTCGTCACGGCTCGGGCGGCGACGATGCCGGCGCAGATCGCGGCGGAGGACGAGCCGAGGCCGCGCCCGTGCGGGATGCGGTTGGCGCAGACGATCTCCAGGCCGCGGGGCTGTCCGCCGAGCAGGTCGAAGGCGGTGCGCAGGGAACGTACGAGAAGGTGGCTCTCGTCGCGGGGCAGCGTGTCCGCACCCTCACCCGCGATGTCGATGTGCAGTCCGGAGTCGGCTACGCGGACGACGACGTCGTCGTACAGCCCCAACGAGAGGCCGAAGGCGTCGAAACCCGGGCCCAGGTTGGCGCTGGTCGCAGGGACGCGCACCCGGACGGCGGCGGCTCGGAAGGCGGGACCGGCCATCGGTTGGACGACTCTCCTTGTGAGGCGGCGGGGGTGGTGAAGCGTTTTCTCGACGGTGGTGGGACGTCGTGACGGCAGGGAGTGGGATTCCGGGGAAACCGACGGCCACAACGACCCATGCGCCGCAGCAGATGCGGCGGGGTGGATTGAGTACAGCTTATCGAAGGAAGGTTCTGTCGCGACATAGGGCGCACAGGAGGCGCACGATGCGTGTCGCCCGCCTCCTATGCGCTCTCCGCCCCGAAAAGGGACGGTTGAGCTGGGTTCTTACCGGCGGACGACCGGGATTGACGCGACAGTGGGCCGGGGCGTCGGGGGCGTGGCGTCGGGGGCGTACGGGCAAGCGGTGATGCCGCCCGCGTCCTCCGTCCCACGCCCCCGCCCGGGGCCGGGGTCCTGGTGGTTACACGAGGCCCAGCTTCTGAGCGGCGGTGGCCGCGTCGACCGGGACCGTGACCGGCTGCGGGGCGCCCGCGACGGCCCAGTCGGGGTCCTTGAGGCCGTTGCCGGTGACCGTGCAGACGATCTTCTGGCCCGGGTCGACCTTGCCCTCTTCGGCGGCCTTCAGCAGGCCGGCGACGGACGCGGCCGACGCGGGCTCCACGAAGACGCCCTCCTGGGAGGCCAACAGCCGGTAGGCGGACAGGATCTGGCGGTCCGTCACCTCATCGATGAATCCGCCCGATTCGTCCCGCGCGTCCAACGCGTACTGCCAGGAGGCCGGGTTGCCGATCCGGATCGCGGTGGCGACGGTCGACGGGTCCTTGACGATCTCGCCGCGGACGATGGGCGCGGAGCCGGAGGCCTGGAAGCCCCACATGCGCGGGGTGTGCGTGGACATGCTGTCCGCGGCGTACTCCTTGTAGCCCTTCCAGTACGCGGTGATGTTGCCCGCGTTGCCGACCGGGAGGACGTGGACGTCGGGGGCGTCGCCGAGCGCGTCGACGATCTCGAACGCCGCGGTCTTCTGGCCCTCGATGCGGACCGGGTTGACCGAATTGACCAGCGCCACCGGGTAGTTGTCCGACAGCGAGCGGGCCAGCGTCAGGCAGTCGTCGAAATTGCCGTCGACCTGGAGGATCCTCGCGCCGTGCACGAGCGCCTGGCCCATCTTGCCGAGCGCGATCTTGCCCTGCGGCACGAGAACGGCGCAGACCATGCCGGCCCGTACCGCGTACGCGGCGGCGGAGGCGGAGGTGTTGCCGGTGGAGGCGCAGATGACGGCCTGCGCGCCTTCCTCCTTGGCCCGGGTGATGGCCATCGTCATACCGCGGTCCTTGAAGGACCCGGTGGGGTTGGCGCCCTCGACCTTGAGGTGCACCTCGCAGCCCGTGCGCTCGGAGAGGACCTGAGCGGGGACGAGCGGCGTACCGCCCTCACGGAGCGTGACGACAGGCGTCGTGCTCGTGACCGGAAGGCGGTCCCGGTACTCCTCGATGATGCCGCGCCACTGATGGGTGCCCTTGCTGGTCATGGGTCCTTACTCCCCTTCAACACGCATGATGCTGGCGACACCGCGCACGGTGTCGAGCTTGCGCAGCGCCTCGACGGTCGCCGAGAGGGCGGCGTCGGGCGCGCGGTGGGTGACGACGACGAGAGAGGCCTCGCCGCCCTCCCGTCGCCCGCCGCCTTCGACGGAGGCGACCGCGTCGCCACTGATTACATTTCTACCCTGCTGACGGACGGTATCGATCGATACGCCCTGTTCGGCGAAGACCGTCGCGACCTGGGCGAGTACGCCAGGCTTGTCGGCCACGTCGAGGCTGATGTGGTACCGCGTGACGACCTCACCCATGGGGCTGACCGGCAGGCGTGTGTACGCGGACTCGCCGGGGCCGGTGGACTCGTTGAGTTTGTTGCGGCAGACCGCGACCAGGTCACCGAGGACCGCGGACGCGGTCGGCGAACCTCCGGCGCCGGGGCCGTAGAACATGAGCTGCCCGGCCGCCTCGGCCTCGACGAAGACCGCGTTGTACGCCTCGCGGACGGAGGCCAGCGGGTGGCTCAGCGGGATCATCGCGGGGTGCACCCGCGCGGTGACGGACTGCCCGTCGGCGGCGCGCTCGCAGATGGCGAGGAGCTTGACGGTGCAGCCCATGCGGCGGGCGGAGGCGATGTCGGCGGCGGTGACCTCGGTGATGCCCTCGCGGTGCACATCGCCGATCCTGACCCGGGTGTGGAAGGCGATGCCGGCGAGGATCGCGGCCTTCGCGGCGGCGTCGAAGCCCTCGACGTCGGCGGTCGGGTCGGCCTCCGCGTAGCCGAGGGCGGTGGCCTCGTCGAGCGCCTCGGAGTATCCGGCTCCGCTCGTGTCCATCCGGTCGAGGATGAAGTTGGTGGTGCCGTTCACGATGCCGAGGACCCGGTTGACCTTGTCACCGGCGAGGGACTCGCGCAGCGGCCGTACGAGCGGGATGGCACCGGCCACGGCGGCCTCGTAGTAGAGGTCCCGGCCATGCTGCTCGGCGACGGCGTGCAGCGCGGCACCGTCCTCGGCCAGCAGTGCCTTGTTGGCGGAAACGACGCTCGCGCCGTGCTCGAAGGCGGTGGTGATGAGGGTACGGGCGGGCTCGATGCCTCCGATGACCTCGATGGCGACGTCGATGTCGCCCCGTTTGACCAGGGCTGTCGCATCGGTGGTGATCAGCGCCGGATCGATGCCTTCCCGCACCTTGGAGGGCCGGCGCACGGCGACACCCGCGAGCTCGACCGGGGCGCCGATGCGCGCGGCGAGGTCGTCGGCGTGCGTCGTCATGATGCGCGCCACCTCTGAGCCGACCACTCCACAGCCCAGCAGCGCCACCTTCAGCGGACGCGTACGCATCATCCGACCTCGTTTCCTCTACCTCTTGATGTGTGGTCCAGTCTCACTCACCGGACGGGCGTTCCTGCCACCCGTCCGGATCCTGAGACATCTATGGGGGTCCGGGGGCATACCCCGGGAAAAACGGCATCAGCCGACATCCAGACGCAGGAGATCTTCCTCCGTCTCGCGCCTGACGATCACGCGCGCCTCCCCGTCGCACACGGCGACGACGGGCGGGCGCAGCGCGTGGTTGTAGTTGCTCGCCATGGAGCGGCAGTACGCACCCGTGGCGGGTACGGCGATCAGGTCGCCGGGCGCCAGATCGGACGGCAGGAACGCGTCCTTGACCACAATGTCGCCGCTCTCGCAGTGCTTGCCGACGACGCGGACGAGCATCGGTTCGGCGTCGGAGGTGCGCGAGGCGAGCACGACGCTGTACTCGGCGTCGTACAGCGCGGTGCGGATGTTGTCCGACATCCCGCCGTCGACGCTGACGTACGTACGCAGCCCCTCCAGGGGCTTGACGGTGCCGACCTCGTACAGCGTGAAGGCGGTGGGGCCGACGATGGCGCGCCCCGGCTCGACGGAGATCCGGGGGGTGGCGAGGCCGGCCGCCTCGCACTCGCGGGTGACGATGTCGCCGAGCGCCTTGGCGATCTCGTGCGGCTCGCGCGGGTCGTCCTCGGAGGTGTAGGCGATGCCGAGACCGCCGCCGAGGTCGATCTCGGGCAGCTCGACGCCGTGCTCGTCGCGCACCTCGGCGAGCAGTTGCACCACGCGCCGGGCGGAGACCTCGAAGCCGGCCATGTCGAAGATCTGCGAGCCGATGTGCGAGTGGATGCCGATGAGTTCCAGGCCGTCGAGGGTGAGGGCCCGGCGCACGGCCTCGGCGGCCTGTCCGCCGGCCAGGGCGATCCCGAACTTCTGGTCCTCGTGGGCGGTGGCGATGAACTCGTGCGTGTGCGCCTCGACGCCGACGGTCACCCGGATCTGTACGCGCTGCCGCTTGCCGAGCCGCTGCGCGATGTGCGCGACCCGGGCGATCTCCTGGAAGGAGTCGAGCACGATCCGCCCGACGCCGACGGTGACCGCCCGCTCGATCTCCTCGACGGTCTTGTTGTTGCCGTGGAAGGCGATGCGCTCGGCGGGCATTCCGGCGTCCAGCGCGCAGGTCAGCTCGCCACCGGAGCAGACGTCGAGGTTGAGTCCCTCCTCCTTGAGCCAGCGCACGACGGCGCGCGACAGGAAGGCCTTTCCGGCGTAGAACACATCGGCGTCCCGCCCGAAGGCGTCGGCCCAGGCCCGGCAGCGGGCCCGGAAGTCGCTCTCGTCGAGGAAGTAGGCGGGGGTGCCGAACTCCTCGGCCAGCCGCGTCACTTCGATCCCGCCGACGGCGACCGCACCGTTCTCGTCGCGGGTGACGGTACGGGCCCAGACCTTCGCGTCCAGGACGTTGAGGTCGGCGGGCGGGGCCGTGTAGTGCCCTTCCGTCATGACGTCGGCGTGACGGGGCCCGGCGGGGTGTGCGGATCGGCTCATCGTGTTGCTCTGCTCTCTCGGGTCTCTCAGAGGACTTCGGGTGCGCTGATGCCGAGCAGGGACAGGCCGCCTGCGAGCACCGTCCCGGCGGCTTCGGCGAGGGCGAGCCGGGAACGGTGGGCGGCCGAGGGTTTCTCGTCACCGACGGGGAGCGGGCGGGCGCGGTCGTGGAAGTCGAAGAAGGCCTGCGCGAGCGCTTCGAGATGCCGGGCGACCCGGTCGGGCTCGCGGTGGCGGGCGGCGGCGGCGAGCACCTCGGGATGATCGGCGAGGAGCGTCCCGAGTGCGGGCGCGTCCACGCTCTCCTCGTACGCGGCACCGAACCCGAGCTGCTCGGCGTTCCGGCTCAGGGCGCGGGTCCGGGCGTAGGCGTACCGCACCCGGAACAGTGGGTTGCTCTCCCCCTGTACGAGGAGCTCGTCGCTCCCCGTGCACCGGGCGCGGTCGTGCGGGGCGGCCCGCAGCAGCGCCCAGCGCGCGGCGTCGCTGCCGAGCCGCTCGAAGAGATCACGGTCGGCGGCGGGCACGGGCAGCACATGCAGCGCTTCCCCACCGGCCGTCCGCTCCCCGACCTCGGCCCCCTGGGCCCGGAGCAGCCGCTCGACGGTCTCGGTGACGACCCGGGCGCGCAGTTCGCCGACGGGTGCGAACGAGGCGGTCACGCCGAGGAGGCCGTCCCCGTGCCCGTAGCGCCTACCGCCCGCTTCGACGGCCCGGACCACCGCGTCGACGGGGTCGGGGCCACGGAGGGTGAAGTTCAGGAACCCCGGCCCGGTGACTTCGACGCCACCGATTCCCGGCGCCCCCTGGACCCGTACCCGAAGGATCTCGGCCACTTCCCGGGCCGGCAGCGCGGCGGGCCCGGCCAGTTGGAGAGCGACGGCGCAGGCGTACTCCCCACGCCCGCCGGGCCGTGTCCGCTCCACCCGCACGCGCGCGGGCACCGGCGCGCGCAAGGCGTTCTCGTCGACCGCGCGGCGCACGGCGTGCAGCACGGCCCTGGAGAGATCGGCGGGGGTCACAGGACAAGCGTATGGGAGGACGGGGGCTGCCTCGCGACCCGGTTTCGCCATCCGGTCACCCGGCGGCGCTCTCCGCCTTCCCGGCGCCCTGTCTGCCGGCGACCGACGGCGGGTCCTCCCGGACCATCAACTGCCGTACGAGCCGCAGCAGCTCACTCGGCTCGAACGGCTTCGCCAGGAACGCGTCGACCCCCGCGGTCACCCCGCTGTCCACCTCGTAGGGCGTGCAGGCGCTGATGATCGCCACGGGCACATGTCTGGTCCGCGGATCGGAGCGCAATCTGGTGGCGGTCTGCACACCGTCCAGCCGGGGCATCACGACATCGAGCGTGATCACGTCGGGACGGACCCGATGCACCAGATCCAGACACTCGACACCATCGGCCGCGGTCACGACCTCGAAGCCCTCAAGCTCAAGATTGACCCTGATCAACTGCCGGATGACCTTGTTGTCGTCGACAACAAGCACGCGGCCACATGCCCCTGACACACCTCGAGAGTAGGCGGGGTGTAGGGGCTGCGTCCGGGTTTTGCCCATTTCCGACCCCGGACGAGTGGCACGGCGAGGTGGCCGGATGTACGCACGACGTTCCCGCCTTCCCGCTCCCCCGGAGCCCGCACGGCCACCCCCCGGGAGCGCCGAAATACCTGTTCACGGACACCCGGCGGAAGCTGGTAGTGTTTCTCCCGTCGCCGAGCAACACAGCGATACGCCCCCGTAGCTCAGGGGATAGAGCATCGGCCTCCGGAGCCGTGTGCGCAGGTTCGAATCCTGCCGGGGGCACTTCGATGGAAGTGCCTGAAGACCCCGTCATCAGCGGAAGCGCTGAGGCCGGGGTCTTCGCGTATGCGCGGGCATGTGCAGCGCTGCGCGGCCCCAGGACAGCGTCTGTGGACTATTCGTGGACAGGATCTTGGAGCGTCTGCCCAGGTCAAAGCAGCTGCCTCGGACGCGGGCACAGCCCGGCGTGCCAGTCCCGCTCCGGATCCGCTGCGTCGAATACGCTGCGAAGGCGTCCAACCTGACGCCTTGATATTGCGTACACACGACGGACTGCCGCGCGGCGGCGGCTCTTCACGTCGGCCCGGACGGCGCAGCTGCCGAATGCAGGAAGGGGTGTGGCATGCGGTCTCCAGGCGTGCAGCTTCGGGAGATCACCGACGACAACCGGGATGCCGTTCGTGCCCTCCGCGTCCGACGTGACCAGAAGCAGTTCGTCGCCTCCGTGTCCAAGTCGCTCAAGGAGGCGACAAAGAAACCAGAGGCCAATCCCTGGTACCGCGCCCTGTACCGCGATGACGAGCCGGTCGGCTTCGTGATGCTGTCGTGGAAACCGCCGGCTGGTCCTTACAAGGGGCGGCACTTCATCTGGCGCCTTCTCGTCGACAAGCGGTACCAGGGGCGAGGGATCGGCCGAGAGGCGCTCACGCAGATCAGCGCCCTGGTCCGCACGGACGGCGCCACCGAGCTGCTGACCAGCTACGAGCCCGGCGACGGCGAACCGTGGCCCTTCTATCAGAAGTTCGGGTTCGAGCCCACCGGGGAGATCGACGACGGCGAGATCGTTCTGCGGCTCACCTTCCCCACGCGGTGAGCTCATACGGAAAGCGATCGCCCCGGACCGACGTCGAATGATCACGCCTTCACGGAAGAGTCGCCCCGGTCTGATGGGCGCGGACAGGCTTGGCCTCGTCGCTGAGAAGTGCCGGTCTCTCAGCCGCCGGCGAGGGCGACGAGCTTGATGAAGACCAGGCCGGGATCGACGGTGAGATCCACGACTTCGTCCGGGTCCTCGACCTGGCGGTCGCCGGCCAGCACGAAGAACCCGTTGGCCAGGAAGGCACGCTCGGCGATCTCGGCCTGGCGCTCCCAGTCGATGTGGCGGGGCTCGCGGAGACGGTAGCCGTTCAGCTCCGCCTCGGCGTCGTCGGGGCGAACGAGACCGTTGAAGCGATCGCTCGGGCGGGCGTTGTGCCGGGCGACCTCCTCGCGGACCCGGAGCTTGATGAGCTCCCGTACGGTCATCCGTTCCGGCAGCCCGGCGACCTCCCACTCGGTGACCGGCTTGCCCGTCGCGGTCTCGTCCCGGAACGTCACGGTGGCCATCAGGCACCTCGCTCGATCTGTATGAGGATGGACTCGTCGGTGATCTCGGTGTCGGCGGCGAGCAGGAACGCCTTGCTGAGGATGAGGGAGAGCCGTTCGTCCTCGAACGGCAGAAAAACCTTGGCGTCGCCCTTGCCGCGCGACGGGACGATGCACAGGTAGGCGTTGTCCGGTTCCATCAGGATGTTGGCCGACCCGAGATGGATCTTGTACGTGCCCAGGTCCCCGCGGACGATCAGAAAGCGGCCGTCGAGCGTGCAGCGGTCGGCGATCTTCAGGCGCGGCAGGATCCGCTCCAACGCCTCGCGGCGGACCTCGGCGCTCGCCGTCAGAGCACCGAACGTGGCCGTCCGCCAGTACACGGCATAGCGGTCCTCGCCCCGGTCGGCCCAGTCGGGATCGGCGGCGATCGAGGTCACGCCCACGAACAGATCGACGTCCCGCATCGCCTCGCTGAACACCAGCGGGGGCACCTCCGCCAGCGGAACCTCCCGCCAGCGCCGGCCGTCCCTCCGCTCGAAGCGGACCTGGTCCGTCGCGGCGTGCTCGGGCGCGTAGCCGCCGTCGTCCTCCGCGGCGGGCTCGTGGTGGAAGCAGGCCCGCCACTCGCCGTCGCCGAACTCGGCCCGCGCCTTCCCGTCGTAACCGCCGTCGTGCCGGCCGAGGAAATTGGCCTGCCAGCCGCGTTCCTTGAACAGCGCGTAGAGCTGCCGGTAGTGGACGATATGCGCGGCGAACCGGTTGGAGTAGACGCCGGTCTCCTCCTCCGCCGGGGTGAGCAGGTAGATCTCCCGGAAGGCCTGTTTGAACGGCTGCCGCAGCTGCTCGGCGACGAGCCGCTCCCGCCACGCCCTCATATCGTCCGTCGACGCCCGGATCGGATGCCACAACCGGACGCGCTCGGGCCGGCCGGGCGGCTCGGCCATCGGTGCCACCGCACGCCACTCGCCGTCCGCGTCCTGAAACTCCCAGATCAGGCTGCGGACGAGAACCCCGGTGACCGGATGGTCGCGGTAGTAGCGGCACCACTCGTCGTACGGCCACTCATGCCCGGCCGACATCAGCGCCTCGACGCGGGCCCGCTCACCCGACAGCGTCCCCCGCACCTCCTTGGCCAGGGCCTTCAACTCCTGGAGCTCCTCCGGGAAGCGGTCCTTCACCGCCGCCGGAGGCGTGCGAGACGTCCCCCCGTCGGGGCGCACGAAGGTGAGCCGCACGGTCGCCGCTTCCTCGATCGCCACCCGTACCCGGTGTCCGCCCAACTCCCTTTCCAGTGAGCCGTCCGGCGCCAGGCCGTGGTCAGGCACGCTGCGCTCGATGAGCTGCTCCGCCGTGATGCCCTGCTTCCCGGCTGCCGTCACCAGCGCGGTGTCGAGCTGCTTGCGCAGAGCGCGGTGCTTGATTCGGGACTGAAGCCGCCACAGGGCCTCCAGGGCGGCCGGACCACCGGTCTCGGCCAGCGCGTTGATCGCGGCGGCCGCGAGCTTGAGGTCCACGATCACGCCGCTTCCGAGGTCGCCGGTCCGCAGAGCGAGCGCGGCGAGGTGCTGCACCGCGGCCGGGCCGCCGGTCAGCGCGGCCGCCCAGACGGCGCCGCGGGCCAGGTCCCCGTCGTTCTGGTGGACGACGTAGTGGTAGTGGTAATCGTCGTGGAGCCAGCCGGTGTGCGCACCGCTTCCCCTGCTGCACAACGGATCGCCCCCGGCCAGCACCCGCAGGACGTCGGCCACGAGGTCCCGCGCCGACGCCGCGTCCGCGAGTTCGAGGCACGTCCGCCGCCACCTCTGGGCAGGACGCGGCCCCGACAGGATCACCAAGTGCCGGACAAAGCAAGCCAGTTCCGGTGTCGGAGAGGTCTTCGCACGGTCGCTCAGCAGGGAGGCCCAGGGAGCGTCGGCGGGGATGAGTCCCTCGGGGATGTGCGCCTCGTCCACGCTCGCGAGCAGCGCGCGGAGGCGCTGGGCCAGCGACGCGCGCAGGCGCGCCTCGACAGTGGTGTCCATGAGCTTCGTGTGTGCGTACCGCAGCCAGGGCATGACCGCACGGCGGCCATCGACGTCGAGCCGATCGGCGGCGTTCAGCACCAGCCCCAGCGAATCGGCGAACCAGAAGCCCTTGTCGTACTCGGTGGCACGGAGCAGCATCACCGCGACCTCGTCGGACATCCAGCCGCGCACCCCCGAGATCAGGGGCCCGATCTCGGCGCCGTAGTGCCACAAGCTCGTGTCGTCGAAGCAGGCGGCCAGCATGAGGCACAGGACCGCGGCCCTGCCCTCCTCGTCCGTGCATGCCGCGAGCCGCTCGTCGATCTCGGCCTGGGTCGCCG
The DNA here is from genome assembly GCF_042801895.1 of Streptomyces sp. NPDC057543. NCBI lineage: Bacteria > Bacillati > Actinomycetota > Actinomycetes > Kitasatosporales > Streptomycetaceae > Streptomyces > Streptomyces sp. NPDC057543. The sequence goes on from NZ_JBHVFF010000022.1 coordinate 13,187, forward strand.
CGCCCGTCGCCCTGAAGCGGCGGTGCTCGTGCCCCATGGACCGCCGGAGCTCGGTCCGCTGACGTTCCAGGAGGTCGACGAGCCAGTGGACGCGGTCGAGCGCGGCGGACCTCGCATCGTCGAGCGAGTCGTTCCTACGGGATGCGGCCACCAAGGCGTCGTACAGCATGGCGGGATGATGGCAGAGAGGACTGACAATGCGATCAACTCAAAGGATCCACACGTCTGCTCATGCGACTTCCGGGTCCAAGGACCGGCGGCCCGGGAGTGGTCCACGCACAGCGTCCGGGGCGCGAGCCGCGTCTCGTCCCGCGGCGCCCGACGTCCACACATTTCGGAAGCCGGACAGAAGCCTCCACGGGCACGACCATGCTGCCGCCTTCGCCCATCTTGGGCTGGCCGAGCCGGAGACGTTCGTCCAAGGACTACGGAAGACCAGCCTTTGCCCCGATGAACTCAAGACCCCTGAAGGCAAGTACCTCCGGCGTTGCATCGACCTGTTCATGCACGAATTCAGGCCCGGTACCACTCGGATCCATGTCCGGTCGACCATCGAACCGGCCGTGACACCGCCTCCGGCGAGCCCCGGTCCGTAGAGCACCGCGGACCGGGGCGCCGGTGGTGTCCGTGCCCCGGTCCGCGGGGCGTGCTCACACATTTCAGCGCTTGGCCGCGGCGGGAAAGGCGGCGAAGCCGAATTCGCCGACGGCCTTGTAGTAGGTCCAGGCAGTGGCGTCGCAGGAGGTCTTCTTCAGGCCGTTGTAGCCGGCGCAGACGCGCTTGAGGTCGGCGTAGAAGGCGTCGTCCAGGCGCGCCTTGTTGGCAGTCAAGGCGCCGACGGCCTTGTAGTTCCGGTAGCCGAAGTCGTGGCGGGCGCAGGAGTTCCGGAAGGGGAAGCCGAAGGGGTTGTCGGGGGCGCCCGTGCAGTAGTCGGTGGACCAGTCGAAGCCGTACGCCCTCCACGCGGACCGGTTCTGGCGGGCGGCCAGCCAGGTGTTGTAGCTGCTCGCGCTGGTGCGCGTGAAGCTGCTCAGTACCCGGGGCTTGTCGGCGGGGGCGGCCGAGGCCGGGGAGGCTGACACGCCGAGCACGAGGGGCAGGGCGAGAGCGGCGGCGGTCAGGGGGGTGGTGGGACGACGGTGCATCGGACTCCTCCGTACGGGCTGCTGAACGGTGCCCGGCGGAGGCTCCGCGGGGCTGCCCCAGCCTTGCGGAGGGTGCTACGACGCGCCCATATCGGCCGGGTGCCCGAGGGGTTGAGCCAGCCGGTCGGAGTAAGGGTGTGCGCACGGACGTTCGCCGCCGACCGTGGACGTGCCGGGCCTCACGAGCGCAGGAACGCCAGCACCGCCAGCACCCGTCGGTGCGTGTCGTCCGCCGGGGGCAGGTCCAGTTTTGTGAGGATCGAACCGATGTGCTTGCCCACCGCCGCCTCGGAGACGACCAGTTGGCGTGCGATCGCCGCGTTGGACTTGCCCTCCGCCACCAGGCCGAGCACCTCGCGTTCGCGGGCTGTCAGGCGCTCCAGGGGATCGCGGCGGCGGCGCAGCAGCTGGCGTACGACTTCGGGGTCGACGACCGTGCCGCCCGCCGCGACGTCCTGGAGGGCGGTCTGGAACTCCTCGACCTGGCCGACCCGGTCCTTGAGCAGGTAGCCGATGCCCGAGCCGTCCCCGGAGTCGAGCAACTCCGAGGCGTACGTGCGCTGGACGTACTGGCTGAGGACGAGGACCGGGAGCGCGGGCCGGTCGGTGCGCAGGCGCACGGCCGCGTGGAGACCCTCGTCCTGGAAGCCCGGTGGCATCCGGACATCGGTGACGACGATGTCGGGTCCGTGTTCAGTGGCCGCCGCCACCAGGGCGTCGGCGTCGCCGACCGCTGCGACGACCTCGTGACCGAACCGGCCGAGCAGGCCGATCAGTCCTTCGCGCAGCAGCACACTGTCCTCGGCCAGCACTACGCGGAGCGCTCGGTCTCGGTCCACTCGCAAGGAATCTCCATACGCAGCAGGGTCGGTCCGCCGGCGGGGCTGGACAGCGCAAGTCTGCCATCCAGTACGGCCACCCGGTCCGAAAGTCCGGTCAGTCCGGTGCCCTTGCCGACGTCCGCCCCGCCCCGGCCGTCGTCGCGCACTTCGATGGTCAGGCGGCCGTCCTCATGGCGGCCGGTCACTTCGGCGCGGCTCGCCCCGCTGTGCTTGCCGACGTTCGCCAGTGCCTCGCAGACCACGAAGTACGCCGCGGCCTCGACGGCTTCGGACAGGCGTCCGGGCAGGTCGATGCCCACATCCACGGGGACGGCGGACCGGTCGGCCGCGTCGGCGATCGCCTCACCGAGGCCTCGGTCGGCCAGGATCTTGGGGTGGATGCCCTGGATCAGGTCGCGGAGTTCGGCGAGGGCCGTGCCCGCTTCGTCGTGGGCCTTCGCGAGCTGGTCCGCGAGAGGGCCGGGCGGGGCGTCGAGGCGGGCCAGGCCGAGCGTCATGGTGAGGGCGACCAGGCGTTGTTGCGCACCGTCGTGGAGGTCGCGTTCGATCCGCCGTCGCTCCGCCTCGAACGCGTCCACCAACCGGACGCGGGAACGTACGAGTTCGGTGACCCGCTCCCCCAGTTCCGGCTCCAGGGGGGCGATGAGCATCCGGGTCAGTTCGACGCGTGCGACGGCCACCACGCCGAGCACGTATCCGCACACCCCGAGCATCGGCAGCCCCACGAACGCGACGCCGATCGCCTCCGGCCAGGAGGTCACCGTCCAGAGCTTGAGTACGGGTGCCTCGGTGCCGTCATAGAGCATGCCCATCGTCACGGGCGTCGCCAGCAGGCCCAGCGGCACGCTCAGCGCCATTGCGACCGCCAGCAGGTCCAGCGGCCACAGCAGGGTCGCGAACGCCAGTGTGTAGCCCAGTTCCCGCCAGGTCGCCTGCTCGCGGAAGCGGGTCCGGGCCCAGGGCAGGAGCCCCGGTTCGGCCGGTTCGTGGTGCGGGGTGGGGGCGGGCCTGCCGTCGACCAGCCGCAGCCTGCGGCGCTCCAACGCAGCCACCGGCACTCCGGCGAACGCCAGCAGCGCGAGCAGCGGCAGCCCGATCAGCACGATGGCGAGCGCACTGCCCACCGCCACCCCGATGACGATCGCCAGCAGCACCACGACGCCGACCGGCGTGCTGCTGAGCAGATAGCCGGCCGACCGCCAGGGCCAGGCGGAGAGCAGGTATCCGGGTCGGGCCATGGCCTGCCACACGTTGCGTGAGCGCATGCCACCACCGTAGAAGCCCGTTCTCTGCTCGAACCATCCCTCCAGGCCGAGGACCTGGGGTATGGCCTGCCCCACCCCAGGACTCGGTCCAGCGGTCGTGATCGGCGCGGCTCCGCACGAACCGGCCGGCGGCGAGCGGTGGCGGCGACGCTGCCGGGCGCCGTGCGAACGGGCCGTGTGTTCGCGAACAGGCGCGGCACCCTTCGGTCACCCATGCGCTTGTGCGGTCTTCCGGTTGTTGGTCCCGGCGCTACTGATCGGCATGTTGCCGACGGGAGTCGGAGTCGACGGTGCTCGGGGAGGACGACACGGTGTGCGGGTGTGGCTGAGGCATTGCCGCCGGAGTCGGGGGTGTGGGCCCGCTGCGGTGCATCCACAGGAGAGCTCCCGCAAGCAGTGCGGTGCCTCCCAGCAGCCACGGCAGCGGGCCTGACGGAAGGACACCAATAACCAAGCCTGTTAGCGCTGCCACCAGTTGCAGAGCGAGAGACTGGACGGACAGCGCGGTGGCCCGGCCCGAACGTGTGACACGGTGGTGCAAGAGGTCGTTCTCACTCGGCCCGGCTGCGCCGAGCCCGAGGTAGACCAGGCCGTAGCCGATGGCCGCGAGGACCATGGAGCCCACTCCCGTGAACGCCGCGGTGACGCCGAGCAGAAGCAGGCCGCTCGCGCTCGCGCCGAGGCAGACCGTGATCGCACGCTCGCCACTGCCCGCAAGCCGGGCGGTCAGCGGTGAGAGGTGGCTGCCGATACCCGAGCAAATGAATCCTGCGCAGGCGAGTGTGGCAAAGAGCACCGCCCCCGACTCCGACGCGCCCGTGAGGGCCGCGGCACGGCCCGGCGTGAGCAGTTCGATCACGGCCAGGGCGCTGCCGGCGGCCCCTGCGCTGAGGAGCACCCGGCGGACCAGCGCATCGTGGCCCCCCAGTCGCAGTCCGCCCACGACGGTGGCCGGGATACCTCGGAGTACCACGCGCAAGGTGGCCGCCGGTCGGGGCGGCTCCCGCAGAGCGGTCAGGACATACAGCACGAAGGCGATCTCTACTGCTGCACCGAGCAGCATCGGAACGGAAAGGGGCAGCACCAGCTCGGACGTTGCCTCGCTCAGTCGGGCGCCGAGGTCGGGGCCGAGTCCGAGCAGCCAGGGAAGGGCACCGCCGAGCAGGGTGCCGGTGGCGAGGGCGGCGGATGTCGCGGTGCCGCCGCGGGCCAGCCCGGTGTGCAGTTCGGCGTCGGGGCCGGAGTGCGCCTGGACGGTGTCGACGTACCAGGCTTCGGCCGGTCCGCTGGACAGGGCACGGCCCGCGCCCACCAGAGCCATGCCGAGGCCGAGCAACCAGGGGGCGGTGCCCAGGCCCACGAGGATCAACGCGGCCAGGTTCAGCAGGCCGGCGGAGGCCAGAACAGCGCGGCGTCCGAGGACGTCGGACAGTCCTCCGGTGGGCAGTTCCAGCGCGGCGGCGGTGAGGGAGTGCGCGGCGAAAAAGCCCGCGATGGCCGCCATGGTCATGCCTCGCTCGGTGAACAGCAGGATCTGGGGAGCGACGCTCAGCCCCAGCGGCAGCCAGAACAGAACGCAGACCGTGATGTAGCGGCGGCGTGCGGTGCGTATGTCCAGCGGGCCGGTCACGACGCGTCCTCGGCATCTGTCCCCGCAGGGGCAGAGGTGTCGGCCTCAGTGCCGGGGCCGCGCGGTGCCAAGGGCAATCCGGCGGTGAGGAGTATGACCTGCGCAGCGCGCGGATCTTCTGCGTCGCGGGTGGTCAGTTCCTCCAGCTTCCGATCGAGCACGTCCCAGAGTTCGGTGAGCGACTCGGGGGTCAGACGGGGCATCAGGTCGCTGATCCCGGACGGTTCCACCCACTCCTGGCCCAGCCGCCCATCGGCGATGTCGGCCTCGTACCGGACGAGAGAAGCCTCCAGGTGCTCGATCTGGGCCCTGCGCGACAAGCTGACGTAGGCGCGGCTGCCCGCTGCGGCTTCCATTGCCTTGCTGCTCCAGGAAGTCACGGAGTGCACCGCCTGCCAGCGGCGCTCCCGCCCGTCATGGTGCTCGGCCTCGGCGACGAACGCGTACTTCGCCAGAACCCGCAGGTGATAGCTGGTGGAAGCGGACGACTCCCCGGTCCTGACCGCGAGTTCACTCGCGGTGGCTGGGCCGTCCTGCCGCAGCAACCCGAGCAGTCGGATGCGTAGCGGGTGTGTGAGGGCCTTCAGGGCTGCTGCGTCCCGCTCGGGATCGAGTACGCGTCTCTGCTCGTCGCTGACCATGACGGGAGAGTAGAACCATCAGAGGCTTTCCAAAAGTATTTTTGCAGAAATTATTTTGGAAAGTTGGATGTCGCCAGTACGTTGGATGTCGCCAGTACGTTGTGCGGTGGTATCGCACCGCCGTCGACCTCGATCTGCCCGCGGCGCCGACACCGAGGTGAGGCTGCGCATCGAGGACGCCTCCGCGCGAGCGGCGAAGTACCGGGCCCAGACCTTCGTCAACGGATAGAACACAGGCCCATACGTCAACAACGTCGGGCCGTAGGGCGAGTTCGCCATCCCGTCGGGCTTCCTCAAGGCCCGCGGAACCGACACGGTCGCCCTCGCCGTGACCGCCGAAGAAGCCGGCGCCGGCCCGGACGCGGTGCGGCTCGTCGACCAAGAAGCCGTGCTCGGCGGGGTCGGCGGCGAACAGAACGCCTCTCCGGGCTGCCGGGCTGTTCACGGCAAGACCACATCGGTCAGAGAGGGCTGACTCGCGTTCCGTCGCCGGTGTCACCCTCGCCACCAACTCCCCCACATTCCCTGATCTTTCACGGTTCCAGCCATTGACGTGCACCCCAAGCACATCTACGGTCCGAGACATCAGACCTCCGACATCTGATGTCTAGTCCAATAGGGCCGCCGCCCATCAGTAAGCTTCCGAGGAAGGCATCTCCGGCATGAAGAGAACCGCTCCGGCCACCGTGGCAGCAGCAGTCGCCCTGGCATTGGCGACGGGCACCGCATTGGCAGCGCCCGCGCATTCCGACACGGGGACCCTCTCCCAGCAGGACCTGGCGACCGCAGGCACCGGCTCCCCCTACTACCGCATTCCCGCGCTGACCACGACGGAGTCCGGAACCGTTCTGGCGGCCTACGACGCCCGCCCGACCCTCGGCGACCTGCCCAGCAACATCGGCATCATGCTGCGGCGCAGCACCGACGACGGCCGGACCTGGCAGTCGCAGCAGATCGTCCGCAAGGACCCGGCCCCGCGCGGCTACGGCGACCCGAGCCTGCTCGTCGACCGACAGAGCGGCCGGATCTTCCTCTTCTACGCTGCCGGACAGAACCAGGGGTACTTCGGTAGCGCCACCGGCACGGACGAGAACGATCCGAACGTGCTCCAGGCCGATTACAGCTTCTCCGACGACGACGGCCGCACCTGGAAGCACCGCCGCATCACTCACGAGATCAAGGATCCCGCCTGGGCCGGCCTGTTCGCCGCCAGCGGCCAGGGCATCCAGATCAAGCGTGGCCCGTATGCGGGGCGACTGGTTCAGCAATACTCCGTCCGGTACAAGAACGGCAACTGGGCGGCCAGCGCCTACAGCGACGATCACGGTGAGACCTGGCACATGGGAGAGCTGGTGGGCCCCGGCACCGACGAGAACAAGAGCGTGGAGCTGGCCGACGGCCGTCTCATGCTCAACGTCCGGTCCAGCCCCCATCGCCTCGTCGCCTACTCTTCCGACGGCGGTGCCACCTGGTCCGGACTGCACGCCGACCCGAACCTGATCGACCCGGGTGACAACGGTTCCGTCATCCGTTGGAACCCCAATGCCTCTCCGCGCAGTCCGGAGGCCCACAAGCTGCTCTTCAGCAACAACGAGAGCACCACCGACCGCGCCAACACCACCGTCAAGATGTCCTGCGACGACGGCAGGACCTGGCCGATCCGCCGCACCGTCGAGGCGGGCCCGTCCGCCTACTCCACCCTCGCCCGTCTTCGCGACGGCTCCCTCGGACTGCTCTACGAGCGCGGTACGTCCCACCCCTACGAGAAGATCACCTTCGCCCGCTTCGGCGACGACTGGCTGAACGGCGTCTGCGCGCCTCTCACCGTGACCCCGCCGGAGTCGCTTCCCGCGGGCCGGACCAGCGGCTTCACCGTGATGGTCACCAACCAGGAACGGAACCGCCTCACGGGCGGCGAGCTTCGGCTCGACCTGCCCGACGGATGGTCGGCTCCGGCGGTCAAGGTACCCGCGGTGCCCAGCGGGGGGCAGATCTCGGTCACCGTCCCCGTGACCGTCCCGGACACGGCGATCGCCGATGCGTACCCATACACCGCCCACCTGACCACCGACAAGGGCAGGTCGTACGCCGGCGGCACAGCGACGATCAAGCCGGGCCTGAGTGGCCAGGTCCCGGTCGATCGCAAGAACATCACGATCGCCTCAGTGGACAGCGAGGAGACCGCCGCGGAGAACGGCCGCGCCGCCAACGCCATCGACGGCAACCCGGCCACCAAGTGGCACACGGCGTACAGCCCCTCCGTCGCCCCCATGCCCCATCAGCTGACCCTCGATCTCGGCACCACCCAGCCCGTCTCGGGTCTGCGTTATCTGCCCCGCCAGGACAGCGGCGCCAATGGCGACGTGGCCCGCTTCACCGTAGAGATCAGCGACGACAACGAGTCCTTCCGCCAGGTCTTCGCGGGCACCTACAGCGGCTCGAAGAATGAGAAGGAGGTGACCTTCGCCGCGCAGCAGGCTCGCTACGTACGGTTCACCGCATTGAGCGCCGTGAACGGCCAGCAGTTCGCGGCCGCCGCGGAAGTGACCGTACTCCGGGCCCCCTGACCTTCTGCGCCCACGCTCATCGACAGCGGTTCTGCCCGGTGTTCCCGTGTCGGCCACGGGAACACCGAGCAGGTCGGTCCGCTGGACCAGCAAACGAGCCGGCCCGACCCGGGGCGACCACGGCGCTGCCCAAGGCGTTCCCCCACCAGATCACTGGTCACACTGCCTCTTGCAGATCAGGCAGCACCATGCGCAGGTGCTCCGCGCCGATGGCGCCGGCGCGCCTGAGGAGGGGAACCGGGCCGGCGGGCTCGCCACCGTCATCAAGGTCTGACCGTCGCAGGTCGACGAGCCTGCGCGCGCGCCCGCCGATTCGGTGACTCGATCAATCTCGGCGGGCTACGAGTCCAGGTCGTCCGGTCCGCCGGAACCGATCTGTTCCGCTCGCAGCGCCAGATCCTGCAGTACGTCGGCGGAGGACACGTCCGTCTGCCCGGAGTCGTGCACCTGGGCCAGCATCGCGAAGGCCAGCGTGAACGCGCCGACCAGCTGCTCCACCGCACCACCGACCTCCCGGCCGACCAGGACCGCGACCTCTTCGATCGAGGCGTCCTCGGGGATCGTGATCCGGGGCATCGTCTCGTTCAGGAGTGCGGTCACCACGCTCGAATCGGTTTCCACGTCGTCACGGTCGATGTTCTCTTCGAGGAGCCGACGGATCTCCCCCGCCTCCGTGAGGATTCCCACCACACGCTTCACCACTTCGCTCTGCTCCATCCAGCGAGCATAGGCGCGGAGACGTGCGGTCGGTGATCAGTCCGCGTTTCCCACTGCCGCCGGTCCGAAACAATGAGGCCCGACTCGACCGGGTAATCGAGGAAACGGTGCCGATCCGGCCATGGCGTGTCCTCAACGGCCGCCGGGTCGGTTCGGACAGGCATGGCCTTGACGTCGTACCGCGGTGATCCCGGCGCCGTCGGGGCCTGGTCCACCACGCGCTCAGCACGGGAACACCTGGCCCGCGCGCGTCGTCGTCCCGTTCCAATGACCCCTGCAACAGGTCCAGCATCTGACATGAACCGGGCGGCGTGGCGCACAAGCAGCTACAGCGGCGGCCAGGGCGACTGCGTCGAAGTCGCCACCGACCTCCCCCGCCTCGTCCCCGTCCGCGAAAGCAAGCGCCCCGCCGGGCCCGTGATCGGGTTCGGGCAGGGCTCCTGGCAGGCGTTCGTGAGGGATCTCGGGTAGTTCTCGCCCTCGGCATCGCGTGCGGCGGACAGGAAACCCGGCCCCCGCCCCGCGGTTCCCTCTGCCTGGTCCGGCAGCGCACACGAGTGCGATACGCCCTGGTGCGTAATCTTGGAGAATCCACACCAAGTGCCCCATCGTCACGCTCACTTGGTCGATTCTTGGTGAATGCATGCCCCCTGCATGAGGCGTTCCTCGCCAAAGTGGCGCATTACATGTGCACATCATCCGGCACATGCTCCACACGCGAAGAACCACATCGCAGGGGGTTATATGAGAACCAGCCGCGCGAGAAGTCGCGCCGCGCTGAGCATGGCAGCGACACTGCCGCTGCTCGCCGGTGCGCTCGCCCTCGGGATACCGAACGCCAACGCGGACTCCGCGCCGAACGGGCGGAACGCGCTGCAGGGCACCAAGCCGGCCTGGGCGACCGCCGCGGCCGACCAGGGGGCCACGGCCGACAGCGGGAAGGTCGGCGTCCGGGTCCATCTGGCCGGGAGGGACGCGAAGGGGCTGGCCGACTACGCCGCCGCCGTGTCCGACCCGCAGTCCGCGTCGTACGGGAAGTACCTGAGCGCCAAGCAGGCGCAGGCCCGGTTCGGAGCCACGCAGGAGCAGATCGACCAGGTCAGCCGATGGCTGAGGTCGAACGGGCTGACCGTCACCGGAGCCAACCAGCACTACGTGTCGGCCACCGGTGACGTCGCCGCCGCCGAGAAGGCGTTCGCCACTCAGCTGCGCAACTACCGAAAGGGCGGGCACACTTACCGCGCCCCGGCCTCCACCGCCTCCGTGCCCGCCGCGCTGAGCGATGCCGTTCTCGCCGTCTCCGGCCTGGACAACGCGCCGCACAAGTCGACCCACGACGAGACGCTGCCGCCGCCGGACGCGGTGTTCCGCAACTCCGGCCCCTTCTCCTCGTACTTCGGCTCGAAGACCGCGTCGTCGCTGCCGAGCGCCTACGGATCGAAGGTGCCGTACGCCGTCAGGGGGTACACCGGCAAGCAGCTGCGCGCCGCGTACGGGGCGGGCGACTGGACCGGCAAGGGCGTCACCGTCGCCATCACCGACGCCTACGCCTCGCCGACCATCGCGAAGGACGCCGCCGAGTACGCCAAGCGCAACGGCGACGCCCCGTACCGTCGCGGACAGCTCAGCCAGGTGCTGCCGGCCGACTACACGAAGACCGAGGAGTGCGGGGCCTCCGGCTGGTACGGCGAGGAGACCCTCGACGTCGAGGCCGTGCACGCCGTCGCGCCCGCCGCCGACATCCTGTACGTGGGCGGCGCGTCCTGCTACGACGCCGATCTGCTCGACTCGCTGAACAAGATCGTCGACCACCGGCTCGCGGACATCGTCTCCAACTCCTGGGGCGACATCGAGGCCAATGAGACCCCGGACATCGCGGCAGCGTACGACCAGGTCTTCAAGATGGGCGCGGTCGAGGGCATCGGCTTCTACTTCTCCTCCGGCGACGACGGCGACAACGTCGCGTCCACGGGTACGAAGCAGATCGACGTCCCGTCCAACTCCGCCTGGGTGACGTCGGTCGGCGGCACCGCGCTGGCCGTCGGCAAGAACGACAAGTACCAGTGGGAGACCGGCTGGGGCACGCTGAAGGCCAACCTCGCCGGCGACGGCAAGAGCTGGACGGGCTTCCCCGGCGCGTACACCTCCGGCGCGGGCGGCGGCACCAGCTCGACGGTGAACCAGCCGTTCTACCAGCGCGGCGTCGTCCCGGACTCGCTCGCGCGGGCGAACGGGAAGAAGCGGATGCGCACGGCCCCGGACATCGCGGCCGTCGCCGACCCGAACACCGGCTTCCTGGTCGGCCAGACCCAGACGCTGCCCGACGGATCGCTCGGCTACGACGAGTACCGCATCGGCGGTACGTCGCTGGCCGCGCCGGTCATCGCCGGTGTCCAGGCGCTCGCGCAGCAGGCCCGGCACGGTCTGCCCATCGGGTTCGCCAACCCGGCGATCTACGCCCGGTACGGCTCGAAGGCATACCACGACGTCACCGACCACCCGTTGGGCTCGAAGCGTGATCTCGCGGTGGCCCGGGTCGACTTCGCCAACGGCTTCGACGCGGCGGACGGCGTACTGACCTCGGTGCGCAGCCTCGGCAAGGACGCCTCCCTCAAGGCCGTCAAGGGGTACGACGACGTGACGGGGGTCGGGACCCCGGCGCCCGGATATGTGAACTCGTACCGTCTGCGCTGACCTACGGGTTGACGCCCTGGCTGCCCCGGAGCCGCCGCTCCGGGGCAGTCGCACAGGTCCAGGGGGCCACCCCCGTCCATACAGTTGCCTTGGCTCGGCGAGCAACTGCTGCGACGTGTGCGGTTTCAAAGCTCTGGCAGAGGGATTCCGCCGCTACATCCCGTAGAGACCTCGCCGCTGGGGTAGTGGCAGGGTCTGTGCTGTCTTGAGTGCGGGTCTCCCGGCCCTTCGGCTGCTCTTCCGCTTCTTGGTCTGGTTGAGGAATCAGCGGCCAGGCTCGACTGCGTCCCGGCCGGCACGCTCCCACCAGCGCGGTCTACGGCACTGGTTGGGCAAGTAGCTGCGTCAGAAGCCGAGTTCACCACTGTTGCGGTTGCGGCGGATCACCGACCCTGCCAGTGAGATCAGGGTCAATGCTGTGGAGGCTGTGTGCACAGACCGTTACTGTGGGGTGCCATGCGAATCCTTGTACTTGGCGGCACTTCGTTCGTGGGCCGGGCCATCGTGGACGATGCTCTCCATGCGGGCGCGGAGGTGACCCTGTTCGGTCGGGGCCGGACAGGATCCGAGCTGTTTCCGGATGTGCCCAGGCGTATCGGCGACCGGGACACCGGTGACTACACGGCCTTGCGCGACGGTAGTTGGGACGCGGTCGTCGATGTCAGCGGATACGTTCCGCGCCACGTCAAGCAGGCGATGGAGGCGCTCGGCGACCGAGTCGGCAGATACCTGTTCATCTCCAGCCAAGCGGTGTATGAACGGGCAGGTGTGGAGCCGGGCTCGGACGAGGACACACCGCGTCGGCCAGCGGTCCGTGACACCGAGGAATTGACCGAAGAGACCTACGGGCCGCTCAAAGCAGCCTGCGAGGACGACGTCTTGGCCCAATACGGCTCACGGGCGACGATCGTGCGGCCGGGAAAGGTAGTCGGGCCACACGACGTGCAGGATGGGCTCACGTACTGGGTGCGCCGGGCCGCGCGTGGCGGCCGGGTGGCCCTCCCGGGCAGTCCCGAGCAGCCGGTTCAGGTGATCGACTCGCGTGACCTGGCCCGCCTTGTGGTGCAGTTGCTTGTGGACGACAGACCTGGTGCGTTCCATGCCGTCGGTCCAGCCGAGCCGACCACGATGGCCGATCTGATCAACACCTGCGCGCGGGTCGCAGGCAGCCAGGTCGAGGTCGTTCCGGTGCCCGCCGAAGCGGTGCCACCTTTCTTCCCGCTGATCCGCCCCGAATCGATGTGGTCGACGCAGCAGCGCAGCCCGGCTCGCGCCCGAGCCGCCGGTATGCCCGCGACTCCGTTGGCGGTGACCGTCGCTGACGTGCTGGCCTGGGACCGCGAACGCGGCGAGCCACCGCTGGGGCACGCGTTGTCCCCGGAAGAAGAGGCGAAACTGCTCGCTGGAACCTGATCACCGACGCGGGCCAGGCTGCCCAGCCACATCACGATCGGCTGGATCAGTGGTCCGGTCGGCTGACGGCCCGTCGGGCGTCATGGTGTAACGATGGCTTCAGCTCGATGCTGAGCGGGCAACTGCCCGGCCCAAAGTTCTACTTCGTACCGGAAAACCGCTTGCCTGCGTCGCCCGCCGTGATCAGCCTGGCCCGATGGACCTCAAAGAAGCGGCTCAGGCGTGGCGTGAAGACGGCTTCGTCATCCTCCCTGGCTTCATCCCGCACGATGAGCTGAAGCCCGCGGCGGGCGAACTGGACTTGCTCTTCCCGTCCGCCGAGGGGTTCCACGACTCAACCGATCCGCGACGCGAGCGCTTCATCGGCGACCAGTTCGCCGGGATCGACTACTTTCCGTTCGCCAGTACGGAGATCAGCCTGCTCACTGTGAACCACCGGATCCTGGCGCTCGCCGAGACGCTGCTGGAAGACGACGGTTTCCAGATCTCCGGAGCGGAGGCTTGGGCGAAGTACGCCGGCGCCAGCGACTACGACCAGGACCTGCACCGCGACTACCTGGGCCATACTCTCCTGGTGCCCAGCACGGCGCCCGGCTTCCGCCAGCTGGAGATGTTCGTGTACCTGGCGGACGTGCCCGAGGAGTTCGGCCCGGCGCACCTTGTCTCACGGAGACACACAGTTGACCTCCCCGCCGTGCCCGACAGATATCTGCGGCCAGGTCTCGAAAGCAAGAGCCGCTTCCACGACGGCAGCGGAAGCCCGCATCTGTACGGAGCGCAGGTGCCCGCAGCCGGTCCCGCCGGGACAGTCGTCGCCTTCGAGATCGGCACCGTCCATCGCGGAACGGCCATGACCGCGCCACGGGGCGCCCGCTACACCATGCATGTGAATTTCCGTCCCTCCGGCGTCCATTGGGGTCAGCGCCGGGGCTGGGCCTACTCCGCCGCACAAGAGAACTGGTTCAAGTTCGTCGAGCGGGCCACCCCGCGCCAGCTCCAGGTATTCGGGTTCCCACCGCCCGGGCACCCCTACTGGACACCGGAGACGCTGGCTGGGATGGCGCTGCGGTATCCGGGGCTCGACCTCACGCCTTGGCGCCGGTCCGGCTGATGCCCTGCCGCATTGCGCGGGGATTGTCGGTGGGGCCGGGTGCGGACATGAGCGCAGCCACCGCTGATGGCCCGATGGGGCGGGTGTCGGGCCGGTTCTCGCGGGTCGAGCCCGACGCCGGTCCGGCAGTTGGTGCCCGGGCTCCTGTCGGGCCTGTCGCGCAAGAACTTCTGGACGATCGCCGAGTGGGGTCGGGACACCACACCGGACGGCAGGCAGCACCTACTGGGACGGGCCAAGTGGGACGCCGACGCCGTCCGTGACGACGTGCGCGGCCATGTGGTGGAGCATCTCAACGATGACCAGGCGGTGCCGGTCGTCGACGAGACCGGCGACGTGAAGAAGGGCACCGGCACGTTCGGCGTCCAGCGCCGGTACACCGGCACCGGCGACGGGATCGAGAACGCCCAAGTAACCCTCAGGCACAGAGATTTACGCCATTCGGCGGCCCGACTTCCTTGGGCGCAGCCCCTGTTCCGACCGGCCCCGGCAACGTTGCGGACGTCCTCTGTGAGCGAGCCTCGTCAGGCCGAGGCGCGCTTACGGGGGGATGCCTTCTTCGCCGTCGGCTTCGCATCCGACTTGGTGCCCGACTTCGCGGTGGACTTCTTCGCCGAGGCCGCCGAGGCCGGGGAATTCCTCGAAGTCCCCGAGGTAGCCGAGGACTTGGCGGCCGACTCCTTCGTCGTCGACCGCGCGGCGGGCTTCTTGGCGGGCGCCCTGCTCGGCGTCGACTTCCTCGCGGCCGTCTTCCTGGTTGACGCCGTGGCCTTCTTCTTCGCTCCGGTTCCGCCCGACTTCTTCCGGCCGGTGAGCGAAGTGACCTTGGCAACGGGGGCGTTCGCCGATTCTTCCTCGGACTCCACCGACGGCTCCTCGCCCCGGGCCTCCTTCGCCGCCCGGACGCTGCTCTCCAGCGCCGCGATCAGGTCGATGACCTTGCCACCGGCTTCCGCCGCCTCCGCCGGCGCCACGCTCCGGCCTTCCGCCTTCGCCGCGATGAGCTCCTCGACCGCCTCGCGGTAGTCGTCGTGGAGCGAGTCCATGTCGACCTCGCCGAGTGTGTTCATCAGCGCGTCGGCCAGGTCGAGTTCGGCGTCGCGGACCTTGACCTCCGCGTCCGGGGCGACACCCTCGGGGCTGCGGATCTCGTCCGGCCACAGGAGGCCGTGCATGGCGATCACATCGTCGACCACCCGCAGCATGCCGAGCCGTTCGCGGCCGCGGAGCGCGTACTTCGCCAGGGCGACCTTCTCGCTCCGCTTCAGCGCCTCACGCAGCAGGACGTACGGCTTGGCCGCCGGGACCCCGTTGGCGGAGAGGTAGTACGCCGCGTCCATCTGGAGCGGGTCGATCGAGGCGGCCGGCACGAAGGCGACGATCTCGATCGTCTTGGCCGTGGGGAGCGGGAGCGCACTGAGGTCCTCGTCGGTGATCGGGACCACCGAGCCGTCGGCGTCCTCGTACGCCTTGCCGATCTCGGCCGCGGTGACCTCCTCCTCGTCGATCTCGCAGACCTTCCGGTAACGGATCCGGCCGCCGTCGGCGAGATGGATCTGACGGAAGGAGATCGAGTGGTTCTCGGTGGCGTTGACCAGTTTGATCGGGATGCTGACCAGCCCGAAGGAGATGGCGCCGTTCCAAATGGACCTCACCGTTCACCCCTTGTGTCCACATAGATGCCTATAGATCCATGAAACATGTGATTCTTATCGTATGACGCCGATCACAGAGGTGGAGGGGCGGCGGCTGGCGCTCAGCAATCTCGACAAGGTGCTGTATCCGGCCACGGGAACCACCAAGGGAGAGGTGCTCCACTACTACGCGACCACCGCGGCACAGGCCCTGCTGGCGCATCTGCGCGACCGGCCCGTGTCCTTCCTGCGCTATCCGGACGGGCCGGACGGGCAGCTCTTCTTCACCAAGAATCCGCCGCCGGGTACGCCGTCCTGGGTGCGGACCACGCCGGTGCCGCACCAGGAGGACAAACAGGCCAGACAGGTGGTCGTGGAGGATCTGGCCTCGCTGATGTGGGCGGCCAACCTGGTGGTGGAGTTCCACACTCCGCAGTGGCGGGCCGAGGCGCCGGGGATCGCCGACCGGATGGTGTTCGACCTGGACCCCGGCGCGCCCGCGACCGTCGTGGAGTGCTGTGCGGTGGCGTTGTGGCTGCGCGAGCGGCTGGCGGCGGACGGGTTGCCCGCGTACGGGAAGACCTCCGGGTCGAAGGGGCTGCACCTGCTCGTACCGCTGGAGCCGTCCCCCGCCGATCGGGTGTCCGCGTACGCGAAACGGCTGGCCGTCGAGGCGGAAAAGGAGCTTCCGGCGCAGGTCGTGCACCGGATGAGGCGGGCGCTGCGACCGGGGAAGGTGTTCGTCGACTTCAGCCAGAACGCGGCGGCGAAGACGACCGCGACCCCCTACACGCTGCGCGCCCGGCCCGAACCGACCGTCTCGGCGCCCGTCACCTGGGCGGAGATCGAGGCGTGCCGGACGCCGGGGACGCTGGTCTTCCTCGCCGCCGACATGGCGCCGCGGCTGGAGCGGTACGGGGATCTGCTCGAGCCGCTCGTCGATCCGGACCGGGCGCGCCCGCTGCCGGCTGCGCGGTAGTTGTAGTGGTAAGGGTGCTCCGTGGCGGGCATGGGTGTTCTGCGCCAGGGTTCGGGGCTGGAGCGGGTGGTGTGTCGTACCGGCCGTCGAGGCGGCCGGAATTCGCCCCCGCGGCCTCATAGCCCATGGCGGACGATCTTGTCGTGTCCGTAAGGAAATGACCGCATGTGGCGGGCGGAGCGTCCGAACCGTGGTGCACACTCCTCGCAGACACTGCTTCGTGGAGTTGCGTGGGGAGGCGATAGCGTGTTCGCAGGGATCGACGAGGTCGACTGGGCCTCGATGGAGCATGCCTACGGGCCTGCCGATGATGTGCCGGCGATGCTGCGGGGCCTCGCGTCCGACGATCCGGCGGTGCGCGAGGCGGCGCTGGACGGTATGTACGGGGCCGTTCACCACCAGGGCGATGTGTACGCCTGCACGCTGGCCTGCATTCCTTTTCTGTTCGAGCTGGTCGTGGATCCGGGGATTCAGGACCGGGGCAGCATAGTCGAGCTGCTGACCAGCATCGGCGGCATCGATCTGGACGGGGACGACGACGAGATCGACGAGGAGGAATTCGACGAGGAGGAGATCGAGGGCGCGGCGAACTACGCGATGGCGGCGACCGCCGTCACCGCGGGCGCGGGGGTGTTCTGCGAGCTGATGGCCGACGAGGATCCTGGGGTGCGGCTCTCCGCTCCCCTGGCGCTCGCCACCCTCCACAACCGCCCGGCGCGGGTGCTCGCGCTGCTGCGGGAAAGGCTGCCGGTGGAACCGGCCGAGGAGGTGCGGCTCGCCCTGGTCGAGGCCGCCGGGCGGGTCGCTCTGCGCCACCGCGGGCTGGCCGGGCAGACGGCCGGCTGGCTGTCCCGGCTCGCCGGTGAGGGGTTCCCGGCGGGGCTGCGGCTCGCCGCCCTGGCTCAGTTGGCGCGGTGCGCGCCGGACGCGCTGCCGGGCGATGTCGTACGGGTGGTGACGGGGCTGCTGCGGCAGCTGCGCTCCGCACCCGCGCGCCGGTCCGGGGCGGCCACCACGACCGACGACCGGAACGACGCGGCCGGCGCCCAGGCCGAGGCGGTCGCGGCCGTCGACGCGCGCGCCGAGTCGGCCGGGGCCGGAGAGCCGCCCGCCGAGGAGCGGGCCGCGCCGGTGACGCTGGTGGGGCAGTTGCGGGCGCTGTCCGACGAGGAGACCTCGGGGCGCACCGCCCCGTGGACGGCTGATCTGCTGCGGACGCTGCACGTCGGGCTCGACGACCGGGTCGCCGAGCGGACGGCACTGCTGTCGGACCAGCTGCGCAGCCCCGACCGGTGGCAGCGCATCGACGCGCTGCGGATGAGCAGCGGGCTGATCCGGGCCTGGCGCGGCTCGTACGAGGAGCTGGTCCGGCTCGTCGGTGAACAGCTCGCCACGCCGGAGCCACAGCTGGCGAGGGCGGCCGCGCATGTGCTGGAGGAGCTCTTCGGGCTGGCCGCGCCCGCCGCCGACGCGCTGGCCGCGCGGGTGGTGGCGGACCTGGATTCCGGGGTGCAGGCCTGGCCGAGCGGCCCCGACGGGCTCGGCAGCGCGGTGAAGGCGCTGGCCCGGCTGGGCGATGCGCGAGCCGTGCCCGCACTGGCCGCGGCACTGGAGCGGCCCGAGGTGCCGCACGACCTGGGGTTCACCATCGGCCACCTGGGCGCGGCGGCGGCCCCGCTGGCCACGGCGCTGCGCCGCAGGCTGGGCGAGGTCCGTCTCGACGAGGCGGCGTACGACCTGGCGGGCCCGCTCCTCGCGGGGCTGACCGCGCTGCGGGCGGGCGAGGCGACGCCGGAGGTGCTGCGGGTGCTGCGCGGCGCGCCGGAGTACCGGGGCGAGTGGCTTCGTACGGCGGCGCTGCGGGCGCTCGGCTCGTTCGGGCCCGCCGCGCACAGCGCCGTACCGGAGCTGCGTGCGCTGCTGCGCCGTCCCGGGTCCACCTCGGCGACCGAGGCGGCTCAGGCGCTGTGGGCGGTCGACGGGGATGCCGACGCCGTGCTGCCGGTGCTGATCGAGGGCCTCCAGGCGGAGCGCGTCCACGAGCGGCGCTCCGCGGTGAACGCGCTGGGCAGGCTCGGGACGCGGGCGGCGGTGACCGCGCCCCGGCTGCGCGCGCTGCTCCGGCACGAGGAGCCGTGGTTGCGGGTGGACGCGGCGGTCGCGCTGTGGGACGTGTCCGGACGGGCCGACGAGTCCGTGCCGGTGCTCCTGACGGCCTGGGAGCAGCATCGTCATGTTCGGGTCCGGGTGGCGGAAGCCCTGGCGCGGACGGGGGTCACTGGTGCAGGGTCGGACGTGGCGCACACGCTGCGCGCCGAACTCGCCTCCGTACGCCGTCACAACGCGATGGACGGCGGATACGGCAGCCACGACACATACGAGGACGAAAAGCTGCTGGCGCTCTGTCGGCAGGCTCTTCTGGGTGATACGGGGAAGGGACCCACAACATGATCATTTTCGGTACGCGGGGTTATCTGTACCAACTGGCCATCCTGACGATGGTCTGCGGCTGGTGCGGAAACCCGGCCGCGCACACGCTGCGCAAGCGGGTCACCAAGTTCACGCTGTTCTTCGTGCCGCTGTTCCCGTTCTCGACGAAGTTCGCGACGCAGTGCACGTTCTGCGGCGGGGAGCAGCAGATCCCGAAGGAACAGGCCGAACAGCTGCTGGCGCAGCATGCCGCCTCGCAGCACGGCAACCCGTTCGGGCAGGGGCAGGGACCGGCGCAGGGGCAGCCGGGGTACGCGCCGGGTGGACAGGGCCAGAACCGTTCCTAGCCGGTGTGCATGAGTACATCCTGCGGTGCGGGTGGCCAGTGGCTGCTGCCAATGCTGGGCACCCCGCACAGAGGTGTGGGCCCGGTGCCTTCGACCGCAACGCGCGGCCAGGATTCGGCAGTGCGCGCGCTCAAAACGCACTTCGGTTCAGCAAACCGACAGCAGCTCACAACTCCACCAGCACCAACCAAAACTAAATGCGCATAACGGACTTCCCTCCGAATAAGGTCTATGGGGTATGGACCGCGGGAAGGAGGGCTGTCATGCGTCCGCAGCGCGGGGTGCGGTGCCGCACGGCGGCGGCCCTCGGGGTCGTCGTCGGCGCAGCGCTGTCGGCCGGCTGTGGTGTCGGCGGCGGACTGCGGAGCACCGGACCTGCCCCGAACGCCGTCGGGCCCGCCCGGCTCCAGCCCGAGCTGCCGCCCGCCTCCGCCGCTCCGTACGACTACGGCGAGGGCGAGACCGCACACATCCCCGGCATCGAGGCGCCGCACGACGATGTGCACCGGGTCTACATGCCGGAGGGAGGCGGTCCGACCCGGATCCTGTCGACCGCGGACGCCGTGATCAGCGTCGAGCCGGCCGGGCGGGACCTGATCCTGCGGGTCCCGTCCGCCATCACGGGGTGCGAGTACCGCACCGCCTGGTCCTGGGACGACCGGCGGCGCGCGATGCTGCCCACCCAGGACGAGATCCTGCGGATTCCACCGACCCGGACCGCGCAGCCGCGCCCCACCGCCACCCGGCCGGCCGCCACCCCGTCCGCCCGTGTGTCCGCGGAGCGCCGATGAGACGGCACCGGACCCAGCGGCAGCGAGCCGATCAGGGCGGGCCCGGACAGCGGAGCAGCGAGCGGCGCGGGCCGCGGATGCCTTCCTGGACCGCGACGCTCACCTGGAAGTCGGCCGTCTTCATCACCGTGATGTGCTGCGCCCTCGCCGCGCTGCTGAGCGTGCTGGTCCACATCGAGGTGACCCGTGCGACCGTCGGCCAGGCGCGCGAGGAGGCGCTGTCGCGACTGGCGGACGTCAGTGCCGCGTACGAGGCGGGCGAGGAACTCCCGCCGGGTTCCGGCATCGATCCGCCGGGGCTGCCCGCCTCCCTGCGCGCGCTGGCCGCGCACGGCCGGCGCGGCACGCTCGTCGCCGTTCACAACGGGCGTCCCGCCATGTGGGCGGCGGCTCCGGCCGACGGCCGCGCACTGGCCACGCAGGTGGACTACAGCCAGAGCGCCCGCACGATCAACGACCTCGACGGGGCGATCATCGGCTCCTCCCTGCTGGCCACCGGCGCCACTGTCCTCGTCGGCGCGTTCGCCGTCACCCGGGTCACCCGGCGGCTGCACCAGACGGCCCGGGTGGCACGCCGGATCAGTGCCGGCGACCTCGACGCCCGCGTCGACGACCCGCGTACGGCGGACCCTTCGCGCCCGCAGGACGAGGTGGCGATCGTCGCCGGAGCGCTGGACACGATGGCGTCCACGCTCCAGCGCAAACTGCTGACCGAGCAGCGGTTCACCGCCGATGTGGCGCACGAGCTCCGCACGCCGCTGACCGGACTGTCGGCCGCCGCCGAGCTGCTGCCGCCGGGGCGCCCGTCCGAGCTGGTGCGGGACCGGGTCCGGACGATGCGGGCACTGACGGAGGACCTGCTGGAGATCTCCCGGCTGGACGCCCGTACCGAACAGGTCGAACTCGATGTGCACGAACTGGCGCCGCTCGTCGAACGCGTGGTGCGCGCGTCCGGAACGGACACGCAGATCCGTTTCGTGGACACCGGCCCGGGGCCGCCACGGGCGCCGGTGCGCGTCGAGACCGACAAACGGCGCCTGGAACGGGTGCTGGACAATCTGATCACCAACGCGCACAGGCACGGCCGCCCCCCGGTGGTGCTGACGGTCGACGGGCCGACGGTGACCGTACGCGATCACGGACCGGGCTTTCCGGACTATCTGCTGGAGGACGGTCCGCAGCGGTTCCGTACCGAGGGCGGCGGCAAGGGGCACGGCCTCGGGCTGACCATCGCCGTCGGGCAGGCGGCGGCCATCGGCGCCGACCTCGCCTTCCGCAACGCCCCGGACGGCGGCGCGGTGGCCCGGCTGACGCTCCCCGTGTACGCACGACCGGACGACGAGGCGGCGGAGCGCCGGGACGATCCGGGATCCGGGCGGCAGCACTGAGGTGACAGTGCGTCAATGTCACGCAGCCGCGACACCCGCCGCCGGACAGACCGCACGAACAGATCGACCGGGCACGTCGGCATCGGTTGTCCGTCCGTCCCATCCCGACGGACATACCCGCTATGACATAAGGGAAATAGACACCACCTCTTGCTACGTTGCGTGGCATGACCGCAACGACGGCGGACGCACCCCCGCCCGATCTACGTCTGCCCAAGCGGCGCGGAGTCGAGCTGCTGCTCCTCATCGGGGCCGTCCTCATCCCCGTCTGCGGCTACGCCGCCGTCGGTCTGGCCCGCAACGGCGCGGTACCCCCCGATGTGGCCGGTTACGGCGCCGGCCTGGGGCTGCTCGCCCTCGTCGCCCATCTCGCGGTCCGGTTACGTGCCCCGTACGCCGATCCGCTGCTGCTGCCCATCGCCGTACTCCTCAACGGTCTCGGACTGGTGCTGATCTACCGGCTCGACCTGGAGACCCCCAAGGACCAGGCGGCCCCCACCCAGCTGATCTGGTCCACGCTCGGCGTGGCGCTCTTCATCGCGGTGGTCGTCTTCCTGCGCGACCACCGGGTGCTCCAGCGGTACGGCTACCTCTCGGTCGCCACCGCCCTGGTCCTGATGATCGTGCCGATCTTCTTCCCGGCGGTGAACGGCGCCAAGATCTGGATCCGGGTCGGCGGATTCTCCTTCCAGCCCGGTGAGTTCGCCAAGATCCTGCTTGCGGTGTTCTTCGCCGCGTATCTCGCCGCGAACCGCAATGCCCTCGCCTACACCGGCCGCACCATCTGGAAGCTCCAGCTCCCCACCGGCCGGGTGCTCGGCCCGATCGTGGCGATCTGGCTGCTCAGTGTCGGCGTACTGGTCCTGGAACGCGATCTGGGGACGTCTCTGCTCTTCTTCGGCCTCTTCGTGATCATGCTGTACGTGGCGACCGGCCGGACCGGCTGGATCGCCGTGGGCCTGCTGCTCGCCGCCGTCGGCGCGTTCGTCGTCGGCTCCTTCGAACCGCACGTGCACAGCCGGGTCCAGGACTGGCTCGATCCGTTCGCCTCCATCAAAGCCGGTCAGGGCCCCAGCCAGCTGGCCCAGTCGCTGTTCGCGTTCGCCGCCGGCGGGATGCTCGGCACGGGGCTGGGGCTCGGCCACTCGATCCTCATCGGTTTCGCCGCCAAGTCCGACTTCATTCTGGCGACGGCGGGCGAGGAGCTCGGCCTGACCGGGCTGACCGCGGTCTTCCTGCTGTACACGCTGCTCGTCGCCCGCGGCTACCGCGCCGGGCTCGCCCTGCGCGACCCCTTCGGACGGCTGCTCTCGATCGGTCTCGCCTCGATCCTGGCGCTCCAGGTGTTCGTGATCGCGGGCGGGGTGATGGGGCTGATCCCGCTGACGGGCATGGCGATGCCGTTCCTCGCCCAGGGCGGTTCGTCCGTCGTCACCAACTGGATCATCGTGGCGCTGCTGATCCGGGTGAGCGACCAGGCCCGCAGACCGCACCCCGGCCAGGTGGAGACCGGGATCATCGCGCCGGTGACGGAGGACGAGCCGTGAGCCCGTACGCGCGCACCGCGAACCCGTACCCGGGCACCGCGAACCCGTACCCGGGCACCGCGAACCCGTACCCGGGCACCGCGAACCCGTACCCGGGCACCGCGAACCCGTACCCGTCGCGAGCCCCGGAGGTCAGGCCGTGATCCGCTACATCCGCCGGGCCGCCGCGCTCCTGCTGCTGCTGCTCGTTGCGCTGCTGCTGAACGCCGCCCGTGTCCAGGTCCTCGACGCCGACAGCCTGGACAACAACCCCGCCAACCGCCGTCTCACGATCACCCGTTACCACCAGCCGCGCGGCAACATCCTGGTCGGCGGCAAGACCGTCACCGGCTCCCGGGACACCGGCGAGCAGCTCAAGTACGAGCGCACGTACAAGAACGGCCCGCTGTACGCCCCGGTGACCGGCTACGCCTCACAGACGTACGGCACGACCCTGATCGAGCACGCCGAGGACGGCATCCTGTCCGGCACCGACCCGATGCTCGCCCCGTTCCCGCTGTGGAACGAGATCACCCGCAGCCAGCAGCCCGGCGGCAATGTCGTCACGACCATCAAGGACTCGATGCAGCGCGCCGCCTACGACGGGCTCGGCGGGCGGCGCGGCGCGGTCGCCGCCGTCGAACCTTCGACCGGCAGGATCCTCACGCTGGTCTCCACCCCCTCGTACGATCCCGGCCGGCTGTCCGGAACCGGTTCGACCGTCACCGACACCTGGCTGCAGCTGAACGCGGCGACGAACCAGCCGATGCTCAACCGGGCGATCCGGCAGACGTATCCGCCGGGCTCCACCTTCAAGATCGTGACGGCGGCGGCGGCGCTCGACGCGGAAGTCGTCACCGATCCCGACGCCGAGACGGACACTCCGTCCCCCTATGTGCTGCCGGGTACGACGACCACGCTCCCCAATGAGGCGGAGGGCTGCGAGAACGCCCCGCTCGCCGAGGCGATCCGGGTCTCCTGCAACACCGTGATGGCGGAACTCGGGGTGCGTGTCGGCCTGAAGGGCATGGTGGACGCGGTGCGGAAGTTCGGCTTCAACGACACCGGGCTGAAGATCCCGTCGGGGGTGTCGAAGAGCAACTTCGACACGAAGATGAGCGACGACCAGCTGGCACTCTCGTCGATCGGGCAGTTCGACACGTCGGCGACACCGCTCCAGATGGCGATGGTCGCCTCCGCCGTGGCGAACGGCGGCGACCTCAAGTACCCGTATCTGGTGGACCGTACGACCACGAGAAGCGGTTCGACCGTCCACCGCAACGGCTCGCGCACCTACCACCGGGCCATGAGCCCACGGACGGCCGTGCAGCTGCGGCGGATGATGGTCGACGTCGTGGAGCAGGGCACCGGGTCCAACGCCGCGATCGACGGGGTGACGGTCGGCGGCAAGACCGGCACCGCACAGCACGGCATCGACAACTCGGGCAGGCCGTATGCCTGGTTCATCTCCTGGGCGCAGGCGCCGAACGCGGGACAGCCGGCCGTCGCGGTCGCCGTGGTCGTCGAGGACGCCGCCGCGAACAGGGCCGACATCAGTGGCGGCGGCAGCGCGGCCCCGATCGCCCGTTCCGTCATGGAGGCGGCCCTGCGAGACTGACCGCGTGGCGGATGGGGGCGAGGCGGGCCGGGCGCTGGAGCGGATCGGGCGGGAGGATCCGCGCCTGTGCGCGTTCATCGAGGTGTGGCCCGCAAGAGCGCTCGCCGAAGCGGAACGGGCCCGGCAACTCCCCTTGGGAGGAATGCCGTTCGCTGTCAAGGGACGGACCGGTATCCGTTCGTACGCGGCCCGGCGTCTGATCGCGGCCGGTGGTGTCCCGGTCGGCGCGACCTCCGTGCCGGGCCCCGGTACGCCCTGGCAGACCTGGGGGCTGGGCGCCCACGGCCGTACGGTCAACCCGTGGCGCCCCGACCGCACCCCGGGCGGCTCCTCGGCCGGCTCGGCGGTAGCGGTCGCGGCAGAGCTGGTGGAGCTGGCGACCGGCAGCGACGGGGCGGGGTCGGTGCGGATTCCGGCGGCGTGGTGCGGGGTGTTCGGGCTGAAGACGACGAACGGCCTGCTGCCCTCCCCCGACCGGTCCGGTCTCGCGTCGGCCGGAGTGCTGGCCCGCTCGGCGGTTCACGCCGAGACCTACCTGCGCTGCGTGCTGGGCGGCTGCGAACCGACGACGGCGGACGACCCGGCGGCGGGCGACCCGACGACGGACGTCCCGACGACGGCGAAGCTTCCGGACCTTCCGCTCCCTGCCGTGTTCAGCCCCGGTCTGGGCTACGCGGAGGTCGACCCGGAAGTCGAGTCGATCGTCCGGCACGCGGTGCGGCGGCTCGTCGGCGCCGGGGTGGTGCGGCTCGTGGACCGTACGTGCGCGCTGCTCGACCCACGAGAGGCGTGGCAGGCGGTCCGGAGCGGGGAGTCGTCCCCGGCCGCCATGGAGATCCGGCGCGAGAACGACCTCCGGCTCGACGCCCTGTTCGCCCGTGCTCCGCTGCTGCTCACCCCGACCACCCCCAACCGCCCGCACGGCCACAACGGCCCGGGCGAGCTCTACTCGACCGCCCTGACCTGGGCGTTCAACCTAAGCGGCCATCCCGCCGCGAGTGTGCGCGCCGGATTCACGGCGGACGGCTGCCCGGTCGGGCTCCAGCTGGTGGCAGAGCGCGGGGCGGACGTCTCGCTGCTCGGAATGGCCCGCGCGGTGGAGGACGCGCTGATCGCCGTGCGGCCATGACACACAGCGACCGGCAGACCGGCCATGAACCGGCCCAGGTGAAAGCAGACCTTCCCGCCGCCGAACGCGACGGACCGACCGAGCGGGGCGGGGCGAGGCGGGCCGATTCGTCCTACGTGCCGGGCTTCCTTGGCCGGCGGACGGCGTACATCCATCATGGCCGTCGCGAGCGCCCTGTTCCATCATGCTGTCGAACGATCTCGGGCTGCTTTTCGCGTCCTACCGTGGCCCCATGACCGTTCTTCACGTACGCGACCACGATGGCCCCGACGACGGCCGGCCCGCCCTTCTCCTGCTGCACGCGGCCTCGCGCTCCCTCGCCGACTGGGACGCCGTCGCCCCGCACCTCACCGCCGGACACCGGGTGCTCGCCGTGGACCTGCCGGGGCACGGCCTGAGCGCCGCCCCGTCGTGGTCGTTCGACGCGGTGCTGAACGACCTGGACGAGACCCTCGCCTCCCTGGGGGTCACCGGTGCCGTGGTTCCCGTCGGGCATTCGCTGGGCGGGATGGTCGCCGCGCTGTACGCCGCCGAGCGGCCGGGCCGGGTGCCGGGGGCGGTGAACCTGGACGGTTTCTGGTGGGGCACGCCCGCGCAGTACCCAGGGCCGGACCCGGACGAGGTGGCGCGGCGGCTGGCCGATATCGGGGACATGGCCCGGGCGTCGGCGGGCCGGCGGATGCCCCCGGAGTACGTCGAGCAGCAGGCCGCGTACAGCACGGGGCTGGGCATCCCGTACGAACGGGCCGAGGCGTCGTTCCGCGCGAGCGTGCGGGAACTCCCTGATGGTGGCTGGCAGTTGCTGCCCGAGCGGGAGTGCGCCCTGGAGATGCTGGATGCCATGGACGCCCTCGACCTGTTCGCGCTGTTCCGCCGCGTCACCTGCCCCTTGCTGCTGGTCCGGGCGCTGCACCGGGTGCCGCCGACGCCCGGCCTGGAGTGGCTGGACGAGCTGATGGAGGCGTACGGCCACGGCCTGGCCCGCGATCTGGCGGTGCTGGTGGCGGAGCGGGAAGGTGTCACGGCCGAGGGCATCGGGGCGACGCACGCGATGCTGCTGGAGGTGCCGGAGCAGGTGGCGGAGCTGGTGCGGGGATTCGTCTCGCGGCTCTGAGACCCGGGTCCCCCCGGCGGGCCGCTTCGCCCTCAATCTCCCGACGGGCTCGTTCCGCCCTCGGCTATCGCCTCCTCGACCTCGGCGACCCTGGCCTGTTCCTCCGCCGCGAAACGGTCCCGGTCCAGTTGCTCGGCCAGCTCCTCGTCCTGGGCCATCAGCAGGTCCAGGCTGGAGTCGCCGAGTTCGAGGACGCCCATGTCGACGTATGCCTTCTGGAGCCGTTCGCCCCACAGGCCGATGTCCTTGACGCACGGCACTATCCGGCTGAACAGCAGCTTGCGGAAGAGTTGCAGGAACGGTGACTGCTCGGAGAGTTCCTCGGCCTCTCTCTTGCCGATGCCGAAGTTCTCCAGCACCTCGACGCCCCTGAGCCGGTCGCGCATCAGGTAGCAGCCCTCGATGACGAACTCCTCGCGTTCGCGCAGTTCGGCGTCGCTCAGCTGCTTGTAGTAGTCGCGCAGCGCCATCCGCCCGAAGGCGACGTGCCGGGCCTCGTCCTGCATGACGTACGCGAGGATCTGCTTGGGCAGCGGCTTGGTCGTCGTGTCGCGGATCATGCCGAACGCGGCCAGGGCGAGGCCCTCGATGAGGACCTGCATGCCGAGGTACGGCATGTCCCAGCGGGAGTCGCGCAGGGTGTCGCCGAGCAGCCCCTGGAGGTTGTCGTTGACCGGGTAGAGCATCCCGATCTTCTCGTGCAGGAACCGGCTGTAGATCTCCGCGTGCCGGGCCTCGTCCATGGTCTGGGTCGCGGAGTAGAACTTCGCGTCAAGGTCGGGGACGGACTCCACGATCCTGGCCGCGCAGACCATGGCGCCCTGCTCACCGTGGAGGAACTGACTGAACTGCCAGGCGGCGTAGTGCGTGCGCAGATCACCCCGGTCCTTCTCGGTCATCTTCGCCCAGTGCGGCGTGCCGTGCAGGGTGAGGACGTCGTCCGGGGTGCCGAGCGGGTCGGCGGGGTCGACCTCCAGGGACCAGTCGATGCGCTTGTTGCCGTCCCACTGCTTGTCCTTGCCCTTCTGGTAGAGGGCGAGCAGGCGTTCGCGGCCGTCGTCGTAATCCCAGCTGAAGCGGGCCGCACCGGAGGCGGGCACCTGCCAGAGCGGTGTGTCCGGGGCGGTGGTGTAGAGGTCGTGTGTCGACACGGACGGCTCCTATTCGCCTTCATGCTCCGACAAGTTCCATGGCAGTTGCGTCAGTTGGCAGGTTCACACGTTGGTAGACGCCGGGTCAACAAGTCGCGCGCAAGGGATTGACGGCATTGCTGACAGGGAGTCTCATAAGGAGTGACCGCCGGTAACCCCTGGGTGAGGTGCCTCCAGCCATGACGACCGTGACCGAACGCGACGTGCAGTTGCTCCATGACGCACTCGGCCCGCTCCGGGACCGCGAAGAGATCGCCGAGCGGCTGCTCGCCGCCTCGGCCAAGCACTCCTTCGACCCGGACAAGGAACTCGACTGGAACGCGGCGGTCGAGGACGGCAAGTGGTTCTGGCCGCCCGAGCTCGTCTCGCTCTACGACACCCCGCTGTGGCGGCGGATGTCCGAGGAGCAGCGGATGGACCTGTCCAGGCACGAGGCGTCGTCGCTGGCCTCGTTGGGCATCTGGTTCGAGATCATCCTCATGCAGCTGCTGGTCCGCCACATCTACGACAAGCGGGTGACCAGCAACCACGTCCGCTACGCGCTCACCGAGATAGCCGACGAATGCCGGCATTCGATGATGTTCGCCCGCATGATCACGTGGGGCGGCTCGCCCGACTACCCGGTACCGCGCGTCTATCACAACCTCGCACGCGTGCTGAAGACCGTCTCCACCACGCCCGGTTCGTTCGCCGCGACGCTGCTCGGGGAGGAGATCCTCGACTGGATGCAGCGGCTGACGTTCCCGGACGAGCGCGTCCAGACGCTGGTGCGCGGCGTGACCCGCATCCATGTCGTCGAGGAGGCGCGGCACGTCCGGTACGCCCGCGAGGAGCTGCGCCGCCAGATGGTGACGGCCCCGCGCTGGGAGCGTGAGCTCACCCGGGTGAGCTGCGGCGAGGCGGCCCGGGTCTTCTCCGTCTGTTTCGTCAACCCGCAGGTGTACGAGAACGTCGGCCTGGACCGCCGCGAGGCCGTCGCCCAGGTGAAGGCGAGCGGCCACCGGGCGGAGGTCATGCAGAGCGGTGCGAAGCGGCTGACGGACTTCTTCGACGACATCGGGGTACTCAACGGAGTGGGGCGCAGGCTGTGGAAGAGCTCGGGCCTGCTCGCCTGAGCCGACGCCCCGTTGCCCGGGTGGCCGCAGCACTTACGCTTCATGGCATGACCACTGCCGCGCCGCCGACCCGCGCGTACCGAAGGCTCAGCGTCGAGGAGCGCCGCACCCAGCTCCTCGGTGCGGCCCTCAGCCTGTTCGCGCACCGGGCCCCCGACGCGGTCTCGCTCGACGAGGTGGCGACGGTCGCCGGGGTCTCCCGCCCGCTCGTGTACCGCTACTTCCCGGGTGGGCGGCAGCAGTTGTACGAGGCGGCGCTTAGGTCCGCCGCCGAGAAGCTGATCCTGTGCTTCAGCGAGCCGCCCGTGGGCCCGCCCACCGAGCGGGTGCAGCGGGTGCTCGACCGTTATCTCGCGTTCGTGGACGAGCACGACACCGGTTTCAGCGCACTGCTGCGCGGCGGGAGCGTCGTGGAGACCTCCCGTACGACGGCGATCGTCGACGAGGTACGGCGGGCGGCGGCCGAGCAGATCCTGCTGCACCTGGGCCGGGGCGACGTGGGGGCGGGAGGCGGGGCCGGGCCCCGCCTGCGGATGATGGTGCGCACCTGGATCGCGGCCGTCGAGGCGGCGTCCCTGATGTGGCTGGACGAGGGGAAGCAGCCCGCCGCGGCCGATCTGCGCGACTGGCTCGTCGACCAGCTGATCGCGCTGCTGGCCGCGACGGCGGCGACGGACCCGGATACCGCGTCGGCGGTGGCGGAGCTGCTGCCGCTGGAAACCGCGGCGGGTCCGGCCGGACGGCTGGCGGAGCGGCTGATCCCGGTCGTCGGCGGAGCGGCCCATCTGCTGCCCGGCGGCTGATCGGTCAGACTGGCGCGGTGAGAAGCGAGAACACCCCCTTCACCGGCGGCCCTCTCGACGGACGGGTACTGCCCGTCCTCGTCGGCCCGACCGGCCATCCGCCCAAGTGGTACGAGGTCCCGGTACCGGCCGCAGACGGCGGGCCCCCCACCGTGTACGCGTACCGTCGGGTCCCGGCCGGTTACACCAAGCGGCTGGGGATTCCGCGCGGCTGGGTGTACGAGTACGCCCCGGAGGGCCGTGTGCGGCACAGCCCCAAGTGGCCCTGGTCCAAGCCGGACTGAGGGTACGGCGCCCGGTG
Source organism: Streptomyces sp. NPDC057543 (assembly GCF_042801895.1). Taxonomy (NCBI): domain Bacteria; kingdom Bacillati; phylum Actinomycetota; class Actinomycetes; order Kitasatosporales; family Streptomycetaceae; genus Streptomyces; species Streptomyces sp. NPDC057543. The sequence continues at coordinate 43,538 of NZ_JBHVFF010000022.1, forward strand.
CGGCCGAGGGGCCGGTCTAAGATCGACGCTCTGGTGCCGGGCACGGTCAGCAAGGGGGTGCGCCATGGAGGCGCTGCGTCAGGACGATCCACGCCGCATCGGTCCGTACACCGCGCTGGCGCGGTTCCGCGAGACCGCGAGCGCCGTGCAGTACGTCGCACACGACGCGGCCGCCGACCGGGACGGGGATGCCACCGGCCGGCCCGTGCTGCTCACCGTCGCCCGTCCCGAACTCGCGGCGCTGCCCGCCTTCCGGCGCCGTTTCCAGGCAGAGGCCCGCACGGCGGAGCGGCTGGCCGGTGGCTGGGTCCAGCCGCACCTGGACGCCCCGGCGGACGACACGGACGACGGCCTGCTGTGGACGGCCGGCCCCTACGTACCCGCGCTGACGCTCTCCGAGGCCATCGAGCTCATGGGCCCGCTTCCCGAGCGTGCCGTGCGGATACTGGGCGCGGGCATCGCCGAGACCCTCTCCCGCGTGCACGCCACCGGAGCCGTGCTCCAGGGCCTGGCCCCCCGGACGGTGCTGCTGGCCGAGGACGGACCGCGGCTCACCGCGTTCGGCCCGCTGGCCGCCGCGGCCGCCGCCGAGGCCCGCCCAGGCGGGCAGTTGTCCGTACGGCTCGCCTACCTCACCCCGGAACAGGTCGAGGGCAAGGAGCCCGCACCGGCCTCCGACCTGTTCGTGCTGGGCCTGCTGCTGGCGTACGCGGCGACCGGCACGACCCCGCTGGCCGACGGCCCGGCCGCCGAGGGCGCCGAACGGATCGCCCGCACGGACCCCGAACTCGGTGCGGTCCCGGCGGAGTTGCGCGACCTGATCGCCGGCTGCCTGGCGAAGGACCCGGCCGACCGGCCGACCGCGGGAACGGTGGCGGCAGAGCTGGCCCTGGAAGGGGCGGCGGGTCTGGCGAAGGGCGGCTGGCTGCCGGAGCGGCTGGTGGCCGAGTTGGCGGACCAGGGGCTGCGCGTACGGGAGTTGGCCGAGGTGGGGCAGCCGGCGGATGCGCCGGTGAGCGGCCCGACGGACGGGGCCGTCACCGAGCCGGCCGCCGGACCCATGGACGGACCCATGGACGCGGCCCCGACCGATGAGCCGACCACCGCACCCGCCGCCGCATCCGTCGACGGCCCCGTGGACGGACCCATGGACGCGGCCCCGGCCGATGAGCCGACCGCCGCACCCGCCGCCGCACCGTCAGGCACATCGGCCGGGGCACCGGCCGGCGGAGTCGCCCTGGAACCCGCGACCACCACCTCCCCCGCGCCCGCCGGGGACACCCGTACCACGCAACTCGGGGACATCGGGCGCCACGTACCGACGACCGACCGGCCGACGACCCAGTTGTCCGTCCCACGCGAACTCACCGGCCCGCCTGCCGGGCCCTCCGCCGGGGCCGCCGCCGGGCTCCCTGCCGCGCTCCCGCCCGTCGCGCCGATGCCGCCCCGCCCGCTTCCGGTCCCCGTGACTCCGGCACCGTCCCCCGCCTCCCCCACTCTCGGTCGGCGCGGCATCTTCATCGGGCTCGCCGCCGGGGCCGCCGGGCTGGTGGTCGGCGGAGGCGGGGTGCTCGCGTTCGGATCCGGGGACGGAGGCACGACCGACGATCCCAAGCCCGCACCGAGCCACAGCGGTGCCGCGGTCGCGGGACTGCCGCCGCAGCCGCGTTGGGTGTACCGGCACCCGGCGGTCGAACCACCGCCGCTCACCGCCACCCTCTGGAACGACCGGCTGCTGGTCGTGACCAGCGAGCAGGGGGCGGCCGGCATCGATCTGCGTACCGGCCGCCGGGTCTGGGAGAGCGCGGACGCCGCGAAGGGGCGCGCCGCCCTGCCGGCGGGGAAGGACCTCTGCTTCGTCGCGGGTCCGACCGAGTTCCTGTGGCTGTCGCCGAAGGACGGCAAGGTCGTGCACCGGGCGGGCTACGCGGACCAGTTCACCGACACGCCCGGCCTCGTGGTGTCGCACATCGTCGGCACAGTCGGTCCAGTGGTCTGGTTCACCGGGTCCCACAAGGTCACGGTAAAGGCCCCGCCCCCGAAGAAGGGCAAGAAGCGCGGCAAGGACACCCAGGTCGTCAGGTCGTACCTCTTCGCGTACGACGTACTCCAGCGCAAGGAACTGTGGCGGACACCTGTACCCACCGGGCGCGGACCCGCCGCCCCCGTGTACCGGCTGATCGCGACCGGGCAGGACGAGTTCGTCGTACGCCAGAGCACGGCCACGCTCACCCCCGGCGATGTGAAGGCCGCAAAGGGGAAGGCCGTCTTCCGGAGCTTCGACCAGAGGACCGGGAAGCAGCTGTGGAGCCGGTCGTTCGGCACGATCACACCGGACGCGGCGGCTCTGGGTGACGACCGGGACGTGCTGTACGCGGCGGTGGGCGACGACCTCCAGGCGTTCGAACTCCCTGCGGGCAAGCCGAAGTGGACGCTGAACGGCACCACGGGGACCCCGTACGGAACCCCCGTGGCCACCGGCACGCTGCTGCACACCACCAACCGCAACCAGGAAGTCGGCGCGGTCGAACGGGAGACGGGCCGACTGCGCTGGCGACGCTCCACAGAGGCCGCCCCCGGCAGCGCCGCCCCCGCGGTGACCCTCAGTACTACCGGCAGGACCCTGCTGGCCGCGGACACGTCCCAGGTCACCGCGTTCACGGCAGAGGACGGACGCCGGCTGTGGAAGTTCCAGGACATCGGCGCCCAGGACCCGAAGGGCCCCACGGTCACCGCCCCGTACCGGGTGCTGGCGTCCGGTACGACCGTCGTCATCCAGCGCGACCGGATCTTCTACGCGTTCCCGGTCGCCTAAGGGCTGTCCGAGAGGGCCGGGACGGGTGGGCGTTCGTCCTGGCTGCCATGAGGCGCGTCAATGCTGGTCGGCTACCTCGCGACTTCCCTCGGTCTGCTCACGGTCAGGGAGCAGTACCACTGGAGTGCCGGTCATGGGCGACTTCGCGGACGACTTCCACCACCTGACTTGCCCCGCTACACCGTGGCAGTGACGATCCCCGTCGGGGACCACGAACGCTGTTCAGCGATCCGGGACTGGCGCCTGGGAGACGTGGACCGTTAGGGCCAGGAACTCTCCGGCACCGGCCGGTGGTTGCACAGAGCTGCGGTCCGCGACGGCCACGAGACGTCGGCCGACGGAATCGGCCACCTCTTCGGCAAGGCCGAATGCCCTCGTTGTGCCGGCGTGTGCAACATCGCGGACGAATACACACCTGCCGATCTCCCCGTCCTGCGGTAGGTCCCGGCGAGTCGGACATCGGGGCGGGCTCGGGAACGGACACAAGGCCGCCCGCCCGTGCACCGGCCGCTGCCCGATCAGGCAACGTTTCCGCGCTGTACGGCCCAGCGGGCGCTGCCCCCGGCCTCGTCCCGGCGTGCTGCGTACGCGATCCATCGCCCCCGCACCCTGGGACGGTGGCAGGGCCGGAGTGCGTCGAGTGCCGAATGTCCGGGGAAGTGGTGGGCCGGGAGGGCGGATGAAGGCGGTTC
>NZ_JBHVFF010000023.1:0-46937 GCF_042801895.1 Streptomyces sp. NPDC057543
CGCCGAGCGCGGGCCCGTCCTCACTTCCCGATGCGCCGGGAGGCGCGCTCACGTCCGCTCGTGCGTGTAGAAGATGTAGAACGTCGTGATGAACATCCCGAGTCCGACCGCCAGTCCCAGCGCCGAGGACCGCAGCACGCTGGAACCGGTCAGTCCGACCAGCAGGCCGATCGCCGCGGCCGTCAGCGCGCCGTACGCCACCCCCCGCACCAGGGGCAGCAGGGTGTGCTGGATCCGGCCCAGCGCGAAGCACAGCACGGCGAGCACCACCGCGGTGATCAGGCCGTACCAGAACTGCCGGCCGCCGCTCGCGCCGTTGTTGCGGAGGACGAACGACGCGTAGAGGCCGTACGCCGCACCCAGCGTGACAGGAACGGCCCAGGCGTACGCCGTGTGCTGACGGGTACGTGTCCGTCTCCGCGGCCGTCCGCGTGTCGGCATCGCTGCATGTGTGGCCATGGCGGGGACTCCTTCCGTCGCCCCTCAAGACCGTCCGGTCGGGGGGCGGTCTCGTCCCTCCAGAGCACACCCGGCCGCGCCGCCCGGCAACTCGGATGGCGTACGGCCCGGGGCGCACCGCCTCCGTACGGGATTCCCTGGAGGGGTGCGGACGTATCTCTCGGCGGTCACGGCAGCGGTGGTACTGGTGCTGCTCGCCGTGCTCGTCCCGCTGAGCGCGCTCTCCGCCTGGGTGGATCTGGAGATCGACAACACGGACCGTTACGTGGCCGCGGTCGCCCCGCTCGCCTCCGACCCGCACGTGCAGAGCACCGTCAGCGACCTCATCACCGACGCGACGATGCAGCAGGTCGACGCCGGTCCGCTCCAGAGCACGGTGCGGGACTTCCTCCACCAGGCGATCATGTCCTTCACCACCACGGACGCCTTCCGGGCCGCGTGGAGCGCCGCCAACCGCACCGCCCACGAGGCCGTCACCGCCGCGCTGAACAGCAACACCGGCAAGGCCGTGACCATCGACCTGGCACCCATCACCCAACAGGTCAAACAGAATCTGGAGGGGAGCGGGGTGCCGTTCGCCGACCGGATTCCGGTCCAGCACACCGACATCACGCTCATCTCCGCCGACCGCGCCCACCAGCTGCGCCAGACCTTCCGGTGGCTGCGCGCCGCCGGTGTCCGGCCCGCCGTGGGAACGGTGGTGTTCGCCGCCTTGACGGTGCTCGTGGCCTGGGCGCGCGGCGGGCCGGGGCGCGGGCGCTCCGGGCGCGCCGCGCTCTCGGCGACGGCGGTGGCCGGGGCCGGTTTCGCGCTGGGGGCGCTCGTGCTGCGTGCGTTGATCGCCGTCGCCCGCGACCGGGTGCTCGCCGAGGTGCCGGACAGCGAGACGGGCGGTGCGGCGGCGGTGTACGACGCGCTCACGGGCTCCCTGCGCACGACGGCGTGGATCGTGTTCGGTACGGGGCTGGCGGTGGCGGTCTGCGCGTTGCTCGGGAGGTGGTGGGCGGCCCGGCGGCGGACGGTTCCGTAGCAGGCCCGGTTCGACGTGCGGCGGCGGACGGGCCGGGGAAGAGTGGTTCTCGTGACTGCCGGATCGGGGGCGACTGAGAGGTCTTCCGTATGCGAGCGATAGCCGTCAGCACGTTCGGGGCCGAACCCGCACTGGTAGAGCTGCCCAAACCCGAGCCGGGCACCGGGGAGGTAAGGGTCAGGATCGAGTACGCCGCACTCAACCCGTGCGACTGGCAGGCCGGCCAGGCCGCCCGGGGCTCACCGGACCCCGGACCGGCCCCGCGAGGGTTCCCGCTGGTCGTCGGCGTGGACTTCGCGGGCCGGGTGGACATGATCGGCCGCGGCGCGAACCGCTTCCGGGTCGGCGACCAGGTCTTCGGCCGGATCGGCGACGCCCAGGCTTCCGTCCGGGCCGGTGACCGGGTCTCCGCCCGGGCCGACGGGCCGACGGGCCGCGCCGGAACCTACTGCGACTACGTGACCGTGCCGCAGGACTCCGCGATCACCCTCGTCCCGGCCGGCCTCCCCCTCCGTACCGCGGCCGCACTGCCGTCCGCCGGGATGACGGCGGCCCAGATCCTGGAGACCGTGGTGCTCCGCGGCCACGAGAGCCTGCTGGTCATCGGGGCGGCGGGCGGCGTCGGCAGTTGCCTGACCCAGCTCGCCTCGGCCCGCGACGTACGCGTGATCGGGGTCGTGCGCGGCGACGAACACCAGCGGATGGCGGCCCTGGGCGCCACCGTCACGATCGACACCACGGAAGCCCCCCTCGAAGCGGCGGTACGGGGGAGCTGCCCGGACGGCGTCGACGCACTGGTCGACCTGGTCTCCGCCACCCCCGGCGCCTTCGCCGCCCGGGCCGCGCTGGTACGTGCCGGCGGGATCGCCCTCACCACGCGGGGCGTCGCCGCCGGGGCCACGCTCCCCGCGGACGTGACCGGCATCGACTTCCGGCTCGAACCCAGCCCGGTCCTGCTCGACGTCCTGGCCGCGGGCGCCGCCGAAGGCGTACTGCGCGTGCCCATCGACATAGAACTCCCGCTGGAGAAGGCCCCGCAGGCCCTCGACCGGAACCGGACCGGCGGCGCACGCGGCAAGACCGTCATCGCGCTCTGAGCCGAGACCGTCAGCACAACCCGAGCCGAGACCGTCAGCACAACACGAGCCCGGACCACGCGCGCAGACCCGAAGGGGACACCATGGACGATCGGGAACGCGACATCGAACACGACATCATCGACAACATCGGCGAACTCATCGCCGAGGAGCGGGACCTGCGCAACCGTTCCACCGGGGAATCGGGCCTCACCGAGGACGAGAGATCCCGCCTGCGTACGGTGGAGGTCCGGCTCGACCAGTGCTGGGACCTGCTGCGCCAGCGCCGTGCCCTCAGGGAGTTCGGCGAGGACCCGTCCGCGGCGACGGTACGGCCGGCCGACGAGGTCGAGGGTTACCAGGGCTGAACGCACCACACAGGGGGACGCATTGACCGACACGGAGGCCGGATCCGGACGCAGGCGTGCCGCACCGCCCCCCTGGCTGCTGAGCGGACTCCGCCCCCGGTCGGCCACGCCCGTTCCCTGGGCCGCGGCCGTCCGCGCCTCCCTCGCCCTGGCCGGCCCGCTGGCCGTCGGCTTCGCGCTGGACCGGCCGGCGTACGGCGCGCTCGTCTCCATGGGGGCGCTCTCCGGAGTCATCGGCGACACCGCCGACGCGTACCGGATGCGCATCCTCAACATCGCCGTACCGCAGCTCTTCGGCGCGCTCGGCATCATGCTGGGCACGCTGGTCTTCGGTACCGGCTGGACTGCCGTCGCCGCGCTGACCCTGGTCGCTCTGGTCTCCGGCATGATGTCGACGATCGGCGCCGTCGCCTCCGTGTCCGGGCTGCTGCTCCTGCTCAACGCGGTGGTCGGCGCGGGGCTCCCGATGCCGAAGCCCTGGTGGGTGGCGCCGCTGCTGCTGACGGTCGGCGGCCTGTTCGTCCTCACCATGACGCTGCTGGCGTGGCCGCTGCGGCGCAAACTGCCGGAACGGGTCGCGGTCGCGGGCACCTACCTCGCGGTCGCCGACCTGCTCGCCGCCGCGGGCACCGACTTGTACGAGGAGCGGCGGCAGGCCGTCACCCAGTCCCTCAACACGTCCTACGACCTGATCCTGGCCCGCCGGGCCCGCTACCACGGCCGCAGCAACGCCATGGTGCGGCTGCTCGCCCAGCTCAACGTCGTCATCCCGCTCGTCGAGGCCGCGCCCGCGGTACACGTCCGGCGATGCCCGCTCCCGGACGAGATCCCGGCGGCGGTACGCGAACTCGCCGCCGCCGTCGAGGAGAGCCGCACCGGCGACGCCGAACTCACCCTGCCCGCCCCGGACTCACCCGCCACCCGGGCGGTGGACAGCGCGCTGCGGCACGCGGCGACCGTCGTGCACGAGGCCGACCCCGACCCGTACAACGTCGACGACCGGCTCGGCCGCCCCGCCGCGCTCGGGGTACGGATCCGGCGGACGGCTCGCGACGTGCTGCTCTCCGGGTCCTCGTGGCGGTACGGACTGCGTCTGGCCCTTTGCATCGGCCTGGCGCAGGCGCTGACCTCGCTGATCCCGGTGCCCCGCTCCTACTGGGTCGCTCTGACCGTCACGTTCGTCCTGAAGCCGGACTTCGGCTCGGTGTTCTCGCGGGCCGTGCTGCGCTCGGTGGGCACCGCGGCCGGTCTCGTGATCGCCGCGCCGATCCTCGCCGCGGTGCCGATCGGCTGGTGGGACGTGCCGGTGATGGTGGTGCTCGCCGCACTGATCCCGGCATTCACGGCGAATGGGTACGCGTTCCAGACCGCGGCCATCACCCCGGTCATCCTGCTCCTGTCCGACCTGCTGAACCACCAGGGTTTCCACCTGGTCTGGCCGCGCTTCCTGGACAGCCTGATCGGCTGCGCCATCGTGCTGGTGGCGGGCTACCTGCTGTGGCCGGAGAGCTGGCATGTCCGGATCGGCCACCGGCTCGCGGACGCGGTGGCGGACATCGCCGACTACGTGGCGTACGCCTTCGAGCCGGGCGGCCCCGGCGACCGGGCGGAACGAGTGCGGGCCCGGCGCCGCATCTACCGCGACCTGTCCGTCGTACGTTCCGAGTTCCAGCGCGCCCTGACCGAACCGCCGCCGGTCGGCACCCGGGCCGCTGCCTGGTGGCCGCTGGTCGTCGCGGTCGAACGCATCGTGGACGCGACCACGGCGGCCCGGGTCCGCGTCGACCACGGAGCACCGGAACCGTCCGCCGCGGAAGTGGCCGGGATCCAGCAGCAGCTGCGGGAACTGGCCGAGGGGATACGCGCGAGCGAGACCCTGTTCGGCGTACGCGCGGAACTGCCGGGCGACGAGGAAGGGGTACTGGCTCCACTGCGCCAGGAGGTGGCGGCGGCGCGGGCGATCGCGTCGCCGCAGCCATAGCCGTAGGGCCTCTCGTTCGGATCACGCCGGGCTCGCGTGCCCCCGGCACCGCGCCTCGCCGCGTTGGCGTCAGTCACCAGGGCTCCTTCCCCAAGCGCTCGGCTCCGATCGAGCAGGGGAGACCCCATCCGCATCCCTCCTCCGCCTTGCGACGCACGGCACCACGGTGACATCGGCCGCTCCGCGGCGGGCCGCTCCCTGACCCGGCCCGATCCAGACGAAAGACCCTGGTCGCGGCCCACGCGCTCCTCGTCAGGGGGTGGGCCCGGCCCCTCGCAGGCGCTCCATCTCCCGCCGGTCCCGCTTCGTGGGACGCCCCGCGCCCCGGTCCCGTACCGGAACCTGGATCGCCGCCTCGCGCGGCGGCGGGGGCGGGCTGTTGTCGACGAAGCACTCCGCCGCCACCGGAGGGCCGACCCTCTTCTTGACCAGCTTCGACACGACGACGATCCGGTCCCGGCCCGCGTGCCGGAGCCGTACCTCGTCGCCGACGTGCAACGCCTGGGCGGGCTTGGCGCGTTCGCCGGCGACCTTCACATGACCCGCGCGGCAGGCGGCAGCGGCCTGTGAACGGGTCTTCGTCAGCCGGACCGACCAGATCCAGACATCGACCCGAACGCTGCCCTCCGCCTGCGGCGCCTCACCGGAAACCATGCAGCCGACTCTAGTGCGGCGCGGGCCCCGGGGCAGGCCCTGAGCGGATCAGCCGAAGGAGGGCGGGGCGGCCACCTGGGCGGCGGTTGCGCCTGCCGGAACGAGGACGGAAAGCATCGCCCCTGCCACCACGGCACAGGCCGCGAACCGGGTTCTGCGAGATCGTTTTCCCACGTGGGGGCCGTTCTTGACAGCACATGCGAGCAAAACGGACAACAGTTCGCCTGATCATGTGTCAGGCGCACCGTCCGCTCACGCCAACGAGGCGACTCGGGCCCAGGTGGGCACAATTTGAACGACGTACATCAGGTCCGCGCGGCGTGCGCACAGGACTCGGTCGGAACTCGGTTGCGGCTCAGTTGTCCCACGGGCGGGCCGCACCGCCGAACGGCCGGATCCGGCCGCTAACCTTACGTATCCGCCCTGGCCAGGGATGAATCCCGCAGGTCGGACATTTATCGCACCCAACTCACGCGAAAGGCCTCGCCCATGGGCATTCGGAGCTTGCTGCGCAAGGTGTTCGGCCGCGACCGCGCGGAGCAGGACGCGCCGGCGCCGACGGCCACGGTCCCGCCCCAGACCGAACGCACCGCGCCCGCGGAGTCGGAGCCGGTCACGACGACGGTGGACGAGCCCGCCAAGGAAACCGCCCCGGTGCGCGAAACCGCCCCGCCCACCAAGGCCTCGGTACCGGCCCCCGCCTCGCCCCGGTCCGCCACCGGTGATACCGGTCTGGCATCGGACCTGGTGGCGGCGGCCTTCGACAAGGCGTCCCTGCCCACGGTCCCGTCCCAGGGCTCGGCCCCGAAGCCGAAGCCGGCGGAGGCCGAGGTCACGGAGCCGGTGGCTGCGGAGGCCACCGAGCCGGAGCCGGTGCCGGTCGCCGCGGAGCCGGAGGCCACGGTCGTCGCGGAGGCCGACGTTCCTGCCGAGACCGAGCCGGAGGCCGCCACCGCCGAGGTCGAGCCTGCCGCAGTCGTCGCCGAGTCGACGGCCGCTGTTGAGCCCGAGCCGGTCGCAGTCGTCGCCGAGCGGACGGCGGATCCGGTCGCCGAGGTCGAGCCCGTCACGGTGGAGGTCCCCGCCGAGCCGGAGGTCGTTGTCGCCACCGAGGACGAGTCGGAGGCCGCCACTGCCGAGGTCGAGCCCGTCGCAGTTGTCGCCGAGTCGACGGCCGCTGTTGAGCCCGAGCCGGTCGCAGTCGTCGCCGAGCCGAAGGCGGATCCGGTCGCCGAGGTCGAGCCCGTCATGGCGGAGGTCCCCGCCGAGCCGGAGGTCGTTGTCGCCACCGAGACCGAGCCGGAGGCCGCCACCGTCGAGGTCGAGCCCGTCGCAGTTGTCGCCGAGCCGACGGCCGCTGTTGAGCCCGAGCCGGTCGCAGTCGTCGCCGAGCCGAAGGCGGATCCGGTCGCCGAGGTCGAGCCCGTCATGGCGGAGGCCCCCGCCGGGCCGGAGACCGCACCCGCCACCGAGACGGAGACCGAGCCGGAGGCCACGTCGGCCCCCGCCCCGGCCCCCGCCTCCGAAGCCGAAGCAACCCCCGCCCCCGGGGCGCCCGAGCCCGCCCTCCCCCTCGCCCGGGTCACGTCGAGTGCGCCCGGACTCGTCGAGCCGTACAAGGCAGCCCGGGCCGCGCTGGAGGCGCACGGGCTGACCGGGCTGCGTGCCACCGTCTACCTGGTCTTCGACCGCTCCGGCTCCATGCGGCCGTTCTACAAGGACGGCAGCGCCCAGCACCTGGGCGACCGCACCGTGGCCCTCGCCGCGCACCTGGACGAGAGCGCCACCGTCCCCGTCGTCTTCTTCTCGACCGACATCGACGGCACCGGCACGGTCGACCTCGCCGCACACGAGGGCCGGATCGACGAACTGAACGCGGGCCTCGGCCGTCTCGGCCGTACGAACTACCACCGCGCCGTCGAAGAGGTCGTCGCGCACTACGAGAAGTCGGAGGCGACCGGCCCCGCGCTGGTGATCTTCCAGACGGACGGCCCGCCGGACGCCAAGCAGCCCGCCAAGCAGGCGCTGGCCGACGCGGCGCGGCTGCCGCTGTTCTTCCAGTTCGTCGCGTTCGGAGACGAGGACGCGAAGGGCTTCGACTTCCTGCGGAAGCTGGACGTCCCGAACGCCGGGTTCTTCCACGCGGGCCCCGCCCCCCGCGAGGTCGCGGACGCCACGTTCTACCGCGAGGTCCTCGCCGCCCTCCCCGCCTGGGTCGCGGCGCGCGAAGCGGCGCCCGAAGGCTGATCCACCGGCAGGCGTACGGTCACGGCGAGCCCGCCCGCGGGGCCCGGCACCGCCGTGACCGTACCGCCGTGCGCCACCGCGATAGAACGCACGATCGAGAGACCGAGCCCCGACCCCCGCCCCATCCGGTCCTTGCCCTCGCCCCGCCGGAACGGCTCGAACAGCCCGGGGATGTCCGCCGCGTCGACCACCGGCCCGGTGTTGCGCACCTCCAGCAGTGCCTCGCCGCCGGCCGTCACCAGGGACACGTCCACCCTCCCGTCGGGCACGTTGTACGTGACGGCGTTGGCCAGCAGATTCGCCACCAGCTGGGCGAGCAGCAGCCGGTTCCCCCGTACCGCGCACCGGCCGGCGTCGACGTTCACGCCCGGGTGCCGGGCCGCCTCCTCCGCCACCACCTGCGTGAGGTCCACCGCGTCCCGCTCGTTCGCCGCGAGTCCGCGTTCGCTGCGTGCCAGGACCAGCAGTCCCTCGATGAGCCGCTCGCTGCGCCGGTTGTTGTCCAGGAGCGTCTGCCGGGTCCGTACGAGATCCTCCTGGGACGGGTCGTCCAGACCGATCTGGATCGCGGCCCGCTGGGTGGCGAGGGGGGTGCGCAGTTCGTGCGAGGCGTTGGCGATGAACCGGCGCTGGCTGTCGAACGCCTTCTCCAGCCGGGCCAGCAGCGCGTCGAGCGTGTCGCCGAGCTCCTTCAGTTCGTCGTCGGGGCCGCTGGACGCGATCCGTTCGTGCAGGGTGTGCTCGGAGAGCCGGCGCGCCTTCGCGGTCATGGCGTGGACGGGCCGCAGGACCCGCCCCGCGGTCCACCACCCCACCGCGACCGCGCAGGCCGTCATGACGAGCAGCGCGGCCACGGACCACATGAGCAGCTGATGACCGGCCGCGTCGCTGACGTGGTCGGTGAGGTCGTAGACGCTGGGCGGGCCGAGAGTCCGCCGGGTGACGAGGGGGCCGTTCACCGCGTAGCCGGGCTGGACGACCGCGGCGGTGCGGGCGATGGCGCGCGCCTGGGAGTCCGTACCGGCGCGGGAGGCGAGGTTGACGGTGGCGAGCAGTGCCGTCCCGAGCACCAGGAACACCCCGCCGTACACGAGCGCGATACGCGTCCGGATCGTGGAGTGCTGGACGTGGGGGACACGAGCGGCGCGCAGGACGCCCGGGAGGCGTGACGGGCGCTTCACAGGGCGTACCCCACGCCCTGCACCGTACGGATCAGGGCCGGTTCCCCGAGTTTGCCCCGCAGCTTGCTCATGCAGACGCGTACGGCGCCGGTGAACGGATCGGCGTTGGCGTCCCAGGCCCGCTCCAGCAGCTCCTCCGCGCTGACGGTCCCGCCGTCCGCCTCCAGCAGCAGCTGGAGCACCGAGAACTCCTTCGGCGAGAGGTCGAGCTCCCGCCCCTCCCGGGAAGCGGTGCGCCGTACGGTGTCGAGCCGGATGCCGTACCGCTCCAGTTGCGGCGGTACGGGGCGGGCGCTGCGCCGCCGCAGCGCCCGTACCCGCGACACCAGCTCGGGGAACTCGAACGGCTTGCCCAGATAGTCGTCGGCGCCGAGATCGAGCCCGGCGACCCGGTCCTCCATGGAACCGGCGGCGGTGAGCATCAGGATCCTGGTCCGGGAGCCGGAGGCGACGAGCCCGCGCGCCACGTCGTCACCGTGCACCCGTGGCAGATCGCGGTCGAGGACGACGACGTCGTAGTCGTGCAGCCCCAGGTAGGCGACGGCGGCGTCGCCGCTGTACACCGTGTCGACGGCGAACCCGGCACGCCGCAACCCGGTGGCGACCAGCTCCGCCAACATCTCCTCGTCCTCGGCGACCAGTACCCGCATCGTGATGTCCCCTGCCTCGTGCATGCGCGTCCACTCTCTCCCAGGATGCGTCTTTGTTACGGGAAAGCATGTTTCGCAAAGGTCTCCGCACAGCCTGTCACCGGGCTCCCGGAAGCAACTGCGGCCTCAAGAGCGTTACACGCTCAAGGTGTTGGACCCGTGTATGAGTCGGACCCGTGTATGAACGAAGGCGTGCGGTGACCGGTTCCACGGACGGCGACGACCGGCTCGACCTGGCGGACGCCCTCATCTGCCGCTCGGATCGTGGCGACGGCACCGACCTCCCGGTCGTGCCTGCCCCGGCGGAGTTGCTGGACATCGTCGCCTTCTCCGTCCACGCCGAGGACCCCGTCGGCCCCGGGTCCGAGCGCGGCCGACCGTAATCTGTGTGAGTGGATCTTCTGCAGGCCGTTAGGATTTCGACCATGGCGGCCACTGGATCCGAGAAGCAGGGGGCGACGGCGTACTACGTCTCGACCCCCATTTACTACGTCAACGACGCTCCTCACCTGGGCCACGCCTACACGACCGTCGCAGGCGACGTGCTCACGCGCTGGCACCGCCAGCGCGGCGAGAAGGTGTGGTACCTCACCGGCACGGACGAGCACGGTCAGAAGATCATGCGCACTGCCGAGGCGAACAACGTCACCCCGCAGGAGTGGTGCGACAAGCTCGTGGAGGAGGCCTGGAAGCCCCTCTGGGAGCACCTGAACATCGCGAACGACGACTTCATCCGTACGACGGAGAAGCGGCACACCGACCGGGTGCAGGAGTTCGTGCAGGACCTGTACGACAAGGGCGAGATCTACAAGGGCGGCTACGAGGGCCCGTACTGCGTGGGCTGCGAGGAGTACAAGCTCCCCGGTGACCTCATCGAGGACGAGAACGGCGTCAAGCTGTGCCCGATCCACAAGAAGCCGGTGGAGATCCTCAAGGAGGAGAACTACTTCTTCAAGCTGAGCGCCTATGGCCCGAAGCTGATGGAGTTCTACGCGAACAACCCCGGCTTCATCCAGCCCGAGTCCGCCCGCAACGAGGTCGTGAACTTCGTCAAGCAGGGCCTGCAGGACCTCTCCATCTCCCGCTCGACCTTCGACTGGGGCGTCCCGGTGCCGTGGGACGAGAAGCACGTCATCTACGTGTGGGTCGACGCCCTGCTGAACTACGCCACGGCGGTCGGCTACGGCGCCAACCAGGAGAAGTTCGACGGAACGTTCCCGGCCGACGTGCACCTGGTCGGCAAGGACATCCTGCGCTTCCACGCGGTGATCTGGCCCGCGATGCTGATGGCGCAGGGTCTGCCGCTGCCGGGCCGGGTCGCGGCCAACGGCTGGCTGATGGTCGGCGGCGAGAAGATGTCGAAGTCGAACCTGACCGGCATCAAGCCGCAGGACCTGACCTCGCACTTCGGCGTGGACGCCTACCGCTGGTACTTCCTGCGCGCCATCGCGTTCGGCAGCGACGGGTCGTTCTCCTGGGAGGACTTCTCCGCCCGCTACACCTCCGAGCTCGCCAACGACTACGGCAACCTCGCCTCGCGCGTCGCCGCCATGGTCGGGAAGTACTTCGGCGGGGCGCTCCCCGAGGCCACGGCCGCGGGTGACGCCGAGAAGGCGGTCCAGGAGGGGCTGGCGAAGGCCGTCGCGACGGCCGACGAGAAGATCGGCGAGGAGCTGGACTTCCAGACCGGCATCCTGGCGATCTTCGACTTCGTGAAGCAGGTCAACGGCTACATCACGGAGCAGGAGCCCTGGAAGGTCGCCAAGGACACGTCCCCGGAGGGCCAGGCCCGCCTCGCGACGATCCTGTACACGGCCGCCGAGTCGCTGCGCGGTGTCGCGGTCCTGCTGAACGCCGTGATGCCGGAGACCTCGCAGAAGCTCTGGGACTCCCTCGGTGCCGAGGCGTCCCTGGGCGCGCTGTCCGACCAGCGCGTACAGGACGCGGGCACCTGGGGCCGGCTCCCGGTGGGTGCGACGGTGACGAAGGGCGCGGTGCTGTTCCCCCGCCTGGAGGAGAAGCCGGCGTAAGGCACGCAGACACGGCGAGGGGCCGGGATTCAGACAGGCGCCCGGCCGGGGTTTCCCGGCCGGGCGTTCTGTGGTCGGGGTCCGGGACCAGGCCGTCGTGAGCGAGTGATCACCGAGGGACCGGTCGGGCCGCTCTTCGAGGTCGCTGTACTCGCGGTGGTCGCGGTAGGGCGGTTGCCCGCATGACGGTCGGTCGGGCCGGGCCGCAGTGAGCGTCGCGTCCGCGGGAAGGACCGGTCTCAGCTCGTCGCCTTCTTGATGAGCGCGCCGATGCGTGCCTCGTCGGCGGCGGTGAGTTCCGTCAGGGCGTAGGCGGTGGACCACATGGTGCCTTCGTCGAGATTCGCCTGGTCGCTGAAGCCGAGCGTGGCGTACCTCGCCTTGAACTTCTGCGCGCTCTGGAAGAAGCAGACGATCTTGCCGTTCCTGGCGTACGCGGGCATCCCGTACCAGAGCTTCGGCGAGAGACCCGGCGCGCTGGTTCTGACGATGTGATGAATCCGCTCGGCGAGGACGCGGTCCGTCTCCGGCATTTCGGCGATCTTCGCGAGCACCTCGCTCTCCCCGTCCGCCTTGGCCGCACGCGGAGCACGGCGCGCGGCCTTCTTCAGCTCCTGGGCGCGCTCCTTCATCGCGCCGCGTTCCTCGTCCGTGAATCCGTCGTACTTCTCGTCGGCTGCGCCGGTGGTCTTGGTGGATGTCTGCGTGCTCTTCATTGCGGGATTCCTTTCTCGGGTGGCTTGATCAGGACCGATTCGTGCCAGGGATCCGCCGCGGCGCCGACTTCTTCAGAACGGATCGGTTGTCGCCCGGCTGAGGAGACCACCGGGGACCTCGACGCCCTCCGGCGACACCGTGTGGCCCGCGAACACCGGTGAATCCGCGTCCTCGGCGGTGCGACGGTTCAGGGCGTGGACGTCACCGACGCGGCCTCCCAGGCAAACCCGTCCGGGTCGGTGAAGGACCCGGCGTCGCCGCCCAGCACGAGCCGGTGCGAGCCGCTGCCGTCGATGGGGACACCGACGTCCTTGGCAAGGGCACGGCGCCCGTACAGCGCCAGCCTGACGGAGTTCGCCGGTGCGGCGAACTCGACGTACTTGCGGCCGAAGCTCTTCGCCACGGTGAGGCCGCGGTCAACGTAGAACCGCTTGCTCGCGGCCACGTCCGTGGCCCCCAGCAGAAGTACGGTCTGCTCGATCCGTCCGGTGGCCGGGCCGGTGTCCTTCTTCGCGGATGTCGCGACTTTCCAGATCGTCCCGTCCGGAGCCTGTACGACGCCGCCGTAACCCCAGAGCGACTTCGAGACAGGCTTCAGCGCAGTGGCACCGGCGTCGAGGGCGGCTCCGATGAAGCCGTTGACATCGGCAGGCTGGGCCACCGTGAGCGACAGCGCGAACCCACGGAACCCGGTCGTCGGTGCCTTTGAGGCTCGCAGGTGCACCTGAGCACCCGAACCGAAGGCGGTGTAGAAGCGGTCGGCGGCGGTGGGATCGGCCACCTCAAGGGTGACGGACTCGATGGAGGTCATAGTGGTCAAGCTAGTTACGGCTCGTCGCCGGCGCTTCTCGATTCCTGACCGGTCTGGTCACCTGTTTCGCCACACACGACGGTATCCCCGCCGCACCGCCCGCCTCCCGGCGCCGGTAGGCGCTGGGAGACACACCGACCAGCTCGGTGAAGCGGGTGCTGAAAGTGCCCAGTGACGAGCAGCCGACCGCGAAACAGACCTCGGTGACGCTGAGGTCGCCACGGCGCAGGAGCGCCATCGCGCGCTCGACGCGCCGCGTCATCAGATAGGCGTACGGCGACTCACCGTAGGCCAGCCGGAACTGGCGACTGAGGTGTCCGGCCGACATGTTCGCGCCGCGGGCGAGCGCCTCGACGTCCAACGGCTGCTCGTACTCCCGGTCGATCCGATCCCGGACGCGGCGCAGGCGCGCGAGGTCGCTCAGGCGCTGCGCCGCGGTCAGTGCGCTCATCCAGGCAGGATGACACATGACAGAACTCCGTTCATCGATGTTCATGAGCACGTGGGCTGCCCCCGGGGCGGGCGGCGAGGGGGCGTGGCACCGGCCCGACCGAGGCCGGACCGACAACCGAACGCCTCAGCGAACCTCTTGGATACGGATCAGGTTGCCCGCAGGATCGCGGAAGGCGCAGTCGCGGACGCCGTACGGCTGCTTGGTCGGCTCCTGCACGACCTCGGCGTCGCCGGCCTGCACCTTCTCGAACGTGCCGTCGAGGTCCCGGGTGGCCAGCAGGATCCAGCCGTAGGTGCCCTTGGCCATCATCTCGACGATGGTGCGGCGCTCGTCCTCGGTGACCCCGGGGTCGGCGGCCGGCGGCGCCAGGAGGATGGAGGTGCCGGGCTGGTCGACGGGTCCGACCGTGATCCAGCGCATCTTGCCCTGTCCGACGTCGGTGCGGATCTCGAAGCCGAGGGTGTCGCGGTAGAAGGCCACGGCAGCGTCCGGGTCGTCGTGCGGGAGGATGGTCGTGTGAATGGTGAGGTCCATGGCCATCACGCTAGTTGCGGTCCGGTGACCGACGCTTCTCGATTCCTGACCGGTCCGGTCCCCCGCCCCGGATCGGCTTGATGCGATCCCGCTTGACGATCACGCCGTTCGGAAGAACCAGCCGCCGGGCCGTACCCGCCCTCAGGGCCGGCCCGCCACACCGGCGTCCGCCGTACGGTGGCACCGGTGGGTCCGGGCAGCGAGCGTCAGAACACCGGCAGGGCGACGACCGATCCCTTGTTCAGCAGGAACACCCGGTTGCCCGCGGCGGCCATGTGCCAGGGACCTTCCGACTCGGGTTCGTAGGTCCACATGAGCCGACCGTCCGATTCGCCGCTCGGGATGTTTCCGAAGGCAGATACGCCTGACGAGGTGCCCCCCTCGACGATCCACAGGGTGTTGCCCTGGACGACCGGTGGAGTGCGGGACGGGAGGGTGCCGTCCGGCCATGAGACACCGGCTTCGCTGCCGGATGCCTTGTTGACCCGGTAGAGACGGCCGTCGTCGATGGCGGCGATGTAGTCGTCGGTTTTCGCGGGAGAGCCCCATCCGGCCTGATCGGGGTTCAACGACTGCGAAGCCGCGGACCAGACCTCGTCGCCGCTCTGCAGGTCGAGTGCCAGGAGCGATTTCCCACCGACGTAGACGAATCGGTCTTCGACGGCCGGTGTCAGCGCCGTTCCGGCATGGCCGCCCAACTGCCAGGCGCTGCTGCCGTCGGCCGAGTCGAGGGCGAAGTAGTTCCCGTCCGCCGTACAGACGACCAGTCGGCCGGGTCCGGCACCGGCCACGGCCGCCGGGTCGATGAGGATGTCCGCGGGGGCCTCCGCGGTCCAGCGGACCTTGCGGGCTTCCGTGTCGACCGCGGCCACCTCGCCGTCCTTCGTCAGCACGTACACGAGCGCCGCGTCGGGTGCGGTGGCCAGCAGTTTCTCCGCCTTTGCCGGGGCACTCCACTGCAGCTCACTGGTGGACGCGTCGAAGGCAAGGACGTTGCCGTCGGCATCGGCCGCGACGAACTGCTCGGCTGTCAGCCGCAGGAAGCCCGCGGACGGTGACACCTCCGGAAGCGACCACTTCTGCCGGCCATCGGTCACCCTGTGCGCCGTAAGTCCTCCCGACGGGCCGGCGAACATGACGACATCCCGCACCGGCAACAACATGGACGCGCTCGGAGCGGCTGCCTTCAGTGGCCCCCACAGGGGTTCCGGAGGCGTGCCCGGCTTGTACTCGCCGGAGTTCAGCAGCTTTGCCGGTTCGGCGTCCGCAGCGTCGGGCAGATCGGGCCCCCTGGTCAGCCACCAGGCCGTTGCGCCTCCTCCCAGTGCCAGCACCGCTCCGCCGGCGGCGAGCGAGGTGAGGAAGCGCCGCCGTGACGGCTTCGCCCCCGGAACAGTGGTGGCGGCCAGAGTGGTGAGCTGATGTGTCCGGGTCTCGTACTCCTTGATCTGTTTGCCGAGAACGCCTTGTCTCCACAGTCGGTGTGCGCCGCGAGGAGGTGCGAATGTCTGGATGACCGACGAGGGGTGCGGGCGGTGTGCGGGCTCTTTGGCCAGGCAGGGGGCGATGAGGGGGCGGAGCGCTTGCGGCACGGCGTCGAGGGCGGCGCTTCCGTGCACCACTTCGTACTGCACCGCCGCGACATGCGCACCTTCGTACGCTTGCCTGCCGCTTGCCGCGTACACCAGTACCGCGCCGAGGGAGAACACGTCGGCCGACGGGCCGACGCGCTGACCCAGAATCTGCTCGGGTGCCCCGTATCCGGGGGTGGCCGGTGCCTGGCCGGTGGTGGTGAGGGTGAGGCCGTGCTCGGGGCGTGCGATGCCGAAGTCGATGATGCGGGGGCCCGAGGAAGTGAGCACGATATTGGCCGGCTTGAGGTCGCGGTGGATCAGCCCCGCCGCGTGAATCTCCTGCAGCGTCGATGCCAGGGCGCCGGCCAGCGCGCGTACGCCGGCGTCGTCCAGCGGCCCGTGGTCCGTGATCGCCTGCTCCAGTGTCGGCCCGGACAGAAACTCGGTGGCGATCCAGGGGCGCCCGCCCTCGGTCTGCGAACCGACGACGCGTGCCACGCCGGTGCTGGTCACAGCCTGCGCGGTCTGGGCCTCGCGCAGGAACCGCTGGACGAGGTTCCGGCTGTGCGCGAGTTCAGGACGCAGCACCTTGACGGCCGCGAGGCGGCCGGAACTGTCGTGACCTACGTACACCTTGCCCATGCCGCCCTCGCCGAGCACTCCAGCGAGGCGGTACGGCCCCAGCCGGATCGGGTCGCCGAAACTGAGAGGTTGCATGGTGTGACCCGAGCCCTTCGTGGTGATTGAGGTGGGGAGCCTACGAGGAGGCATGGTCCGAAGGCTCCAGCGGAAGAGCGACCACGGGACCTTCGCCGACGCCGATGAGCAGTCCCGCCGTGATCAGGGCGGAGAACCTGTCGAGACTTTCCGGGTGGAGCCAGGCGGTTTCGTGGGTCCGAAGATCGATCGCGCGCAGCCCCGCCGCACAGTGCTTGTAGATGTACTTGTCGCCGACAGTGGGTGCCACCTTCAGCTCGTGCCCGGACGACACGGGATTCTTCTCCCGCCACAGGAGTGCGCCGGTGTCTGCGCTGATGGCCACGAGACCCCGCGCTCCCGCTGCCTCCACCGCGTAGACGACTCCGTCCTTCACCGTGGGAGGTCCGTACGCGGTCACGTTCGTTCCCTGGTACCTCCAGGCTTCCTTGCCGTCGGTCATGCGCCGCGCCCGCACCGCGTCCGACGCGGTGTAGAGGTGTTTGCTGTCCACGGCGATGGGACTGCGGGCGGCATCGTCGGCGTTGAGGCCGAGTTGCGCCCGCCAGACGCCGGTTCCTGTGCGCGTGTCGCAGACGAGTACGTCGACCCCGCCGGATTTCGTACGGAAGAAGAGGACCAGGCTCGAGCCGATCGCGCGCACGCCGGTCACCCAGGGGTATTCCTCGGGCGCAGGCTCGTCCAGGACCAGCTCGGTGCGTCTCTTGCCCGTCGAGAGCGAGAAGGAGGTGATGAGCCAGCCTCGTTCGGGACCGACACCGCTCGACTCGTCGGTGTCTTCCTTCCGTACCCGCGCCGTGAGCAGCCAAGCGAGGTCATCGCCGACGCAGAGAAGCTGATTTCCCAGCAGCTTCCCGTTGTATGCCTTCTCGCTGACGGCCGGATCCATCAGCGCTCCGTCGTCGAGGTCGATCTGCGCGATTCGGAGTCCTTCTCTCGGGGACAGGGAGTAGTCCACCGCGAAGAGCTTCGATCCGTCCGTGGCCACGTCCCACGAATTCAGCACCGGGTTGCCGGACCAGAGACTCCGCCCGCTCGAAGCCTCGACGGCGCTCACTCCGGCCTCGTTGGCCACGATCAACTTGTCGCCGACCACCAGCGGGCGCCCCAGCTCAGCGGGTGCCGCCGTTGCGATGCTTCTCCGCCACAGAGCCGCAGGAGCGTTGCCCGAGCCCGTGGATTCCGGCGTGTCCGAGTCCCGCTTTCTCGTCGACGCCCACACACCCGCGCCGATCCCTGTCGTGGCCAGCAGCGAACTGCCGCTGATGGTAAGGAGCTTGCGGCGGCTCATGCCGGGCGCGGCGGTGACCGGGACGGTCTCGGCGGCTGCGTGATCGGCGGGGGTGGGAAGCCGTTCCGGCCGGTGCTGCCAGACCTCCGACGCCCGCCGGGCTATGTCTGCCAATAGTGCATCGGGCAGATGGTCGGCGAAGTGGCCCTGACCGCCGTGGAGCTGGATGGCGAGTTCGTGAGTGGTGGGTCGCCGTGCCGGGTCTTTGGCCAGGCAGGGGCCGAGGATCGGAGCCAGGGCCTGGGGGAGGCCCGTGAAGTCCGGGTCGGCGTAGCGGACGCGGTAGAGGAGGTCCGCCGGCTGCCCGGTGCCGAAGGGGCCGTGGCCGGTGGCGGCGTAAAGAAGGACTCCGGCGAGGGCGAACACGTCGCCCGCGGGTGTGTGTTCCTGGCCGATGGCCTGCTCGGGGGACATGAAGGCAGGGGTTCCGGCGGCCACTCCGGTGCGGGTGAGGCGGTCATCGCCGGAGGCGCGGGCGATGCCGAAGTCGATGATCTTCGGGCCGTAGGCGGTGACCATCACGTTCGAGGGCTTCAGGTCGCGGTGGACGACGTCGGAGGCGTGGAGTTGGGCGAGGGCTCCGGCGAGTGCGGCGCCCAGGGCGCGTACGGACCCTTCCGGCAGAGGGCCGCAGAGGTCGATGGCGTCGTCGAGGGGCGGGCCGAGGACGTATTCGGTGGCGAGCCACGGGGTGGGCGCCAGTGGGTCGGCGTCGACGACGACAGCGCCGTGGTGGCCGCCGATGATGCGGGCCGCGTCCGTCTCCAGGCGGAAGCGGGTGCGCGACGCCGGGTCGGTTGCGATGGACGGGTGCATGGTCTTCAGAGCGACGGTGCGGCCGCCCGCCGAACGAGCCAGGTAGACGGTTCCCATTCCGCCGTGGCCCAGCCGCGCGAGCAGCCGAAAGCCCGCCAGCCCGGCCGGATCGTCATGGGTCAGAGGGGAAAGCATCGCGTCAGATCCTGGCCGTCCGAGTGGTCGGAGTACGGACTTCCGCGGCGAGGACCTCCGCGGACTGGCGCGCCATGGCCGCGACCACCCGGCTCGGCAGCCAGCCCGGCCCCAGCAGCGCACCGGCCGAGTCCAGGACCGTCGCCACGGGGGTGGACGACGCTCCGGGCAGCGCGCGCAGTACCTCGGGCGCGGTCGGGCGGGCGGCGGCGTCGCGCGTCAGGCAGCGTGCGACCAACGACTGCAGTGACTCGGGTAGTTCCGCGGAATCGGGGACCGAATGGCCAGTTGCCGCGTATGCCAGAACCGCACCCAGTCCGTAGATGTCGCCGGGTGGCCGGGGCCGCCCGCCCGATGCCTGCTCGGGGGCCAGGCTGCCGGGCTCGAGCCCGGGCAGGCCGGTGCGCTGCTCGCCGTCCGGGGCCGCCGCGCGGACCGCGCCGAAGCAGGTCAGGCGCGGTCCGTCGCAGGCGAGGAGTACAGAGGCGGGGGACAGGCCGGCGTGCGCGATGCCGATGGCGTGCACGCCCGTAAGGGTCTCAGCCAGGGCCGCGCCCAGGGCTCGGACTGTGCGCTCGGGCAGGGGGCCGCCGTG
The DNA here is from genome assembly GCF_042801895.1 of Streptomyces sp. NPDC057543. Taxonomy (NCBI): domain Bacteria; kingdom Bacillati; phylum Actinomycetota; class Actinomycetes; order Kitasatosporales; family Streptomycetaceae; genus Streptomyces; species Streptomyces sp. NPDC057543. The sequence goes on from NZ_JBHVFF010000023.1 coordinate 19,321, forward strand.
TACGGCGAGCGCCACCGGGAGCGGGAGTACGGGAAGGTACGGAGCGGCGTACCAGGGGGTCTCGGACGGGGCGGCAAGTTCGGCGACGGGCAGTACCCACGGGCCGAGGAGCCGGCGGCCCGCGTCGGCCTCGACGAGGAAGCGCCCCGGATCGGCGCCGTCGAGTGGCGCGCTGATGAGTACCGTACGGTCACCGTCCGCGCTGCGCCCGATGAACCGGCGTACAGGGACCGGCAGTTGGCCGGGGCCGCTCGGGTCGAGACGGGTGATGAGGTGGTACGGGCCGATCCGTCGCGACCCGTCCGGGCGTGAGCGTTCCGTGCGTGTTCGTTCCATCTGCGAACCCCCCAGCCACGACTACGGCCAGATGAGACTACCGGCGTGACGGCGCGGGTCGACGCGAGGGGCGGGTCGGCGGACCTCAGGACCGGCTTGCCGGCTCGGGACGAAGAAGGAGCATGCCTGACGACCATAAGAATCGAACTCGTGTTCGAAGTCTCCATTGGTTCGCGGCAGCACATTGCATCGAAGGTGCGGCTTCGTCGGACCTGGCGGGGGAGCACGCTGTGTACCTGATCCCGCCCGCAGCCGCGCAGCACGGAACTCACAGCTCGGGCCGGTCCGGCATGGGGTGCTCCATGCCGTCGAGCTCCAGCGTGCATCTGGGTCTGGAGGGGACCAGATGCGGCTGGCGTACCCGGACCCGGAACGGGCGGGCGGGCTCTTCGGGCAGTTCGCCGGTCAGCAGGCTCGTCCCCGGGGCGTGCTGCTTCTGGCACGCGACCACTTTCCCGTCGACCAGGAGCTCGATCTCTCCGTTTCTTCCGGGCCCGACGTTCACGGTGATCGAGTGGTCACCCTGATCCAGGTGGAAGTGATGGCTGTGCCCCATGACGCACCTCCACAGTGCTGTCGGCAGGTCCAGCCTAGATCCGGCGCCCTCCCCGACCGTATCTGCGCAGCGATGTGCTGAACGGAGTCCACGGAACCGAGGAGGGGACGCGTCCTGGTGCCTGGCCGACAGCGGGAGATTCCGAGAGCGACAATTGTGGGTGGGTGCCGGGCTGGTCGGTTCATGGAGTCAGGTCGCGAGGTCCTGCCCGTGGACCGGGTGCCGAGCCTGCGGGAGACGACGATGAACGGCTCGGTCCGTGTCGGACAAGTTGTCGGGGTACCACTGCGGATGCACTGGAGCGTGCCGCTGCTGGTGGTCGTGTTCGCCTACGGTCTCGGCCGTCAGACCCTCCCCGCATGGACCCCAGGGCACTCGGATGCGGTTTACACCTTCGCCAGTGCCGTGGGGGCCCTGCTGCTCATGGGCAGCCTCCTGCTCCACGAGACGGCACACGCCGCGACTGCCCGCAGGAAGAAGATCGCGGTACAGGATGTGACGCTGTGGGCACTGGGCGGGATGACCCGGATGGGGCGTCCGCCGACGGCCGCGGTGGCTTTCGCAGTGGCGATCAGCGGGCCGCTCACCAGCCTGGCCATCGGAGGCGCCGCGCTCGGAGCGGGAATCGGGCTGCACGTGACGTCAGGCTGGGCGGTGCCCGCCGCCGTTCTGGTGTGGCTCGGCTGGGCGAACCTGTTCCTGGGCGCATTCAACCTCCTTCCCGCTGCGCCGCTCGACGGCGGGAGGGTGGTGCAGGCGCTGTTGTGGTGGCGCACCGGAGACCGGGAACGTGCGGATCGAGTGGCCTCCCGAAGCGGTCAGGTCGTGGGCGGGCTGCTGATGGCCTTCGGTTGGATCTCCTTCCTGCGCGGGGCGCCGGGCGGGCTGTGGCTCGTCTTCGTCGGTCTCTTCATCATGGTCGTCGCCGGCGCCGAACGGCAGCGCGCCGTGATCCACACAGAACTGCGGGGCGTCAAGGTCGCCGATGCCATGTCCAGCCCGGTGACCACCGGCGCCGACTGGCTGACCATCCGGCACTTCATCGACGAGGTGGTAGTGAACTCCCGCCATTCCGCCGTGCCGCTGCTCGATTTCGAAGGCCGTCCCAGCGGGATCGTCCAGATACGCAAGCTTGCCCGGATACCGGCAGCGAGCCGGGAGGCGCTGCGCGTACGCGAGGTGGCGATCCCGCTGTCACAGTGCGTGGTTGCCGCCCCGAGTGATCTCCTGAGTGAGGCTCTCGACAACCTCCGCCCGAGTACTGGCATGCGCATTCTCGTCGTGGACGGGCACCATCTGGTGGGGATCGTCACCGCGAAGGACATTTCAAGGCTGATCCAGCGGCACACACTGGAGGGCCAGGGGCCCGACTGAGCCCGGGGCCCGCAGCGTCATCGGCGACGTGCACCCCGCCCGAAGCCGTTGTGACGCTGTCCCGGGCAACTACAGCACCGGTGGTCCGGGACCCGTAGGACAACCGAGCTTCGTGTTCCGGGCGGCTGCGCTCCGGCGGCTTCCGGACGCCCCGTGGGCAGGTCGTGCGTTTCGGATCGATGACTTCCGCGTTCGTCGCCGGTCATACACGTGACAACACCCGAACGAGGAAGGCCCGCCATGACCCAGACGCTCAGCGCCCGCCCGCCCGCTGTCCGCACCGCGGCCGCCTCCTCGCCCGCGTCACGGGGGCTGTTGGCCGGCGCGTTCGTCGCCGGACCGCTGTTCCTCGGGGCAGGCATCGTCCAGGGGCTCACGCGGGAGGGCTTCGACTTCACCCGCAACGCGATCAGCCAGCTTGCCCTCGGTGACATGGGGTGGATCCAGACGGCGAACTTCCTGCTCACCGGTGCCTTGTTGTTCAGCGGGGCGATCGGGCTGCGCCGGGTGCTGCGAGGAGAGCCGGGCGGCACCTGGGGACCGGTCCTGATCGGCGTGTTCGGTGCTTCGTTCCTGGTCGCCGCAGCCTTTCGGGCCGACGCCGGGGCCGGCTTCCCCGTCGGCGCTCCCGAGGCGTCCCCGATGAGCGGGCACGGAGCCGTCCACATGGGTGGGGGGACGATCGGCTACCTCGCGCTGTGCGCCGCGTTCCTCGTCCTGGCCCGTCCGCTCGCGGCCCGGGGCCACCGCGGCTGGGCCCTGGCCTCCCGTGCCGCTCCGGTCGCCGTCCTGGCCGGGTTCATGGCCTCTGCCGCCTCTGTCCTGGCGTTCACCGCCGGAGCGGGCCTCGGCCTTTGCTGGCTGGCAGCCGTCACGGCCCGACTGCTCACCGAGACGCTGCCGGACAAGCACCGGCCAGGCGTTGATCCAGCCGCCAACTGCTCCGAGACAGCAAGATGATGTCGTTCGACAGACGGGACATCCCATGACCGGCGCCGTGAAGGGCCCTGCCGCCTACTTCCCCTCGATCGAGAAGAAGTACGGCCGCCCGATCTCCGAATGGAAGAGCCTCGTCCGCTCTTCGCCGCTGACCAAGCACATGGAACTGGTTGCCTGGCTCACGTCCGAGCACGGTCTGGGCCACGGCCACGCCAATGCCCTGGTCGCCCACACCCTCGCCGAGGACAGCGGCCGGTGACCGGGGCTTCGGCCTCAACTCACGCGTGCGGCGGTGAGGCGTCGGTCCGAGGTCTCGGAAGTCCCCCCTTCCTCCTGCGAACGATGGTGAAGACGAGCTGAGCCCCGGTGAGGACGGGCTCCGGCCTGGGCGGATGGTCAGATCAGATGCCGTCCGGAGTCCAGTTCGGTACCCCTCTCGACCGCTGTTGACCTTGTTGGAGGGCACGAATGGGCACGGGCGACGGCCGTGGCCCGGCGCAGGTTCTGGGGTTCCCCGCTGTGCGGGCCGAGGTCGCGGGTGAGGTCGTTCAGGCCCGGTGCGTCAGCCGTTCGTCGTCCACGCCCAGCAGACCGAGGAGGGGCACCTTGCCGACCCGCTGGTCCGGATCGACCCCTCGTCCGGAACCGCGGATGAGGTCCAGCAGCAGTTCAGCGAGGGGCATCACCATGTGCCGGCCCCAGCAGCGCTCCGACGAGTGGCCGAAGGGCAGGTAGCCGGGTGTGGTGTCAGGGTCGAGATCCTTCCAGCGCTCCGGCGGCGGAAGCTGTCCGGGTCGTCCCACAAGGCCGGGTCCCGGTGGGACAACAGGGGCAGCAGCAGGACGTCGTCGTGCAGTTCGACATCGGCGGGTTGCCCGGTCGGTCTACGAACGAGCCGGGCCTTTGCTCCCTGTTCGGCGACGACCACGACGACCTGCACGGTCCCCTGGTGAAAACCCGGCTCCTGGCAGCCATGCTGCTGACGCTCGTCGCCGCGCTGAATCACCTTCAGGTCGTCAGCGGACGAGCCGCACCACGGGACGCACGCGCGAGGTGAGGTCGGCCAGCAGCCGGTCGGCCTGTGGCAGTACGCGGGGCCCGAGGGCTGCTGCGCCGACGGCGACGGCCACGCAAGCCCACGCCAGTGGGCCCAGCGGCGTGCACCCGAAGAAGTGGCTGACGACCGGCGTCTGGACGAGGGCGATGAGCACGGCGGCGGTGCCGAGGACGGTGGCCAGGACCAGCGGGCTGTGGCGGCGTCCGACGACGGTCTGGGTGAGCTGGGCGCCGACCACACCGCACAGGGCCATCGTGCTGGTGCGCCGCGCCGAGCCCGGAGTGAGTCTGCCGAGCAGCCATGCGATGGCCGCGCCGATTCCGGTGATCAGGCCACGATCGCGGATCTGGCGGGTCAGTGGCGGGCCGAGGACGGCGAGGCCCACGGGTGCGCCGTCGGCTGCGGTGGGCTCACCGGTGGGTTCCGGCTCGTGGGGGGTGACCGCGACCGCCATCGCCGGGAACATGTCGGTGAGCAGGTTGACCAGCAGCAGCTGACGCGTCGACAGTGGCGATGTACCGGACAGCAAGGTGCCCAGTACGGAGAAGCCGACCTCGCCGGCGTTCCCTCCGAGCAGAATGCTGATCGCGTCGGCCACGCTGCGCCACAGGGCACGGCCCTCACCGACGGCGTCGATGAGAACCGACAGTTCGTCGTTGGTGATCACGAGGTCCGCGGCGTTGCGCGCGGCGGCCGATCCGCGGGCCGCGATGCCGATCCCGACATCGGCGGCGCGGATGGCGGCGGCGTCGTTGGCGCCGTCCCCGACCATGCCCACGACGCGTCCCGCCTCCCGGAGCGCCTCGACCACCTGCAGCTTCTGCTCGGGTGCGACGCGAGCCACGACACCGCAGTCCCGGAGCAGGCGCGCCCGCCCCGCCCGGTCGAGTGCGGCCAGCTCGTCGCCGGTGACGACCGTGACATCCGATGGCCAGCCCAGAGCCACCGCCACGGAACGGGCGGTCTGAGGGTGGTCGCCGGTGAGCATGACGGGTCGTACGCCGATCTCGCCGAGACCGGCCACGAGCGGGGCCGAACTGGCGCGAGGGCTGTCGGCAAGTGCCACGAACCCGATGAGTTCCAGCAGTTCAAGGGGCTTGTCCAGGGCCTCCGCCGCCTCGTCCGCCGCGAGGCGGCGCTGGGCGACGGCCAGCAGCCGCAGGCCCTGGGCGGCAAGAGCGTGTGCGGTGTCGACGGTTGTCGGATCCGCATCAGGGCAGCACGGCAGCATGACTTCAGGCGCTCCCTTGACGACCAGCATGTCCTCGCCGTCGGCGTCCCGTCCGATGGCGGCCGCGTAGCCCCGGCTCGCCTCGAAGGGCTGGGCCCGCACGGTGGTCCACCCGGTTTCGCGCGGGGCGGCCACCAGGACGGCCTCGTCGGTGGCGTGAGCGTGGACGCCCGGCTGCTCGGCGACGCGGGGGCAGGCCCGGGCGGCGATGCGAAGGATCTGTTCCGCTTCGGGGCCCGACGCCGGGTGCTCGGCGCCGGCGGCAGTGACCAGGCGGACGACCCGCAACCGGTTCTCGGTGAGGGTCCCGGTCTTGTCGAAGCACATGGTGTCCACGCGTCCCAGGGCCTCCAGGCTGCGCGGCGTGCGGACCAGGACACCCAGCCTGCTGAGCCGCCGTGCCGCGGCCATCTGAGCCACCGTCGCCACCAAGGGCATGCCTTCGGGGACGGCGGCCACCGCGACTGCCAGCCCGCCCTGGAGCGCGGTGCGCACCGGGCGGCCGCGCAGCAGGGACAGCCCGGCCACCGCGGCGCCGCCGGCGAGGGTGAGGGGCAGGACCCGGCGGGTCAGCTGGTGCAGTCGTGCCTGGACCCCTGCCGAGGTGGGGACCCGGGCGGCGAGGGACGCCGCACGGCCGGCTTCGGTCTGGTCGCCGGTGCCCACCACCACGGCGCGGGCGCGGCCGGCCACCACAGTGGTGCCCTCGAAAGCCATGGAACTGCGGTCGGCGACGGACACCTCCGATACGGCGGCCACTTGTTTGCGGCTGGGCAATGACTCGCCGGTCAACGAGGACTCGTCGACCTCGAAGCCGTTGACCTCCAGCAGGCGCGCGTCGGCCGGCACGACGTCGTTGGTGCGCAGCTCGATCATGTCGCCGGGCGCCAGTCGGTCGGCCTCGACGACGGACGCCTCATCTGCTGACAGGTCGGGCAGACGCCGGGCTGTTCGCCGTTGCCCTGTGACGAGCTCGGACAGCGCCTTCTCCGCGCGCAGCCGCTGTACTCCGCCGACCACGGCGTTCCCCGCGACGGCGCCGACGACGAGGAACGCGTCCACGGCGGATCCCAGCAGTGCGGACGCGGTGGCACCGATCAGCAGGATCGGGGTGAACGGATCGTCGAGTTCGGCCCATGTGGCGCCTGCCAGACGTGCGCCGAGCCGTGCCGGCGCGAAGGCCGGGTGAGTAGCTACGGCGCCCACGACGTGGTCGGCCCGGGTCCGCACCGCCGCCCAAGCGGTGGGCGCGGCCCGCGGCGCCCTCGCCAGTCGGGCCATGACCTCCTCCGGATGCAAGGCGTGCCAGGGCACCCGCGGCCTGGGGTGCGGGGGTGTACTGGCGGCAGCACCCAGCGCGGTGCACCAGCCCGACACCAGAGCCGCGGCAGTGGCAATGTTGACTGGGCTGATCCGCAGTTCGAGGGGGAAAGGAACCCGTTGCGTCCGGGCCCCGCGGGTGAGCACCAGGAGCTCGGAGAGCGTGGCGCCCGCCTCGGCGAGGAACTTGGCCCGTCGGCTGGCCGCCCGTGCCGCGGGCACGGCGGACAGCAACCGCCACGCACCCTCCAGCCCGCGCAGGGGCAGAATGTCCGCGTCCCAGACGACAGCGCTGCGCTCGTCGGCGACGGCGACGGCGATGTCACTGCGGAGCAGCCCTTCGAGTACGTCGCGGGCGGCAGCGGTCAACGCCCTTTCCGCTGCCGCCCGGTCGGCCGGCACGCACGCCACCGTGAGCACCGTCCGCCCGTCGCTCTGCAGGCCGGCCACCACCTCGGCCAAGGGGAGCCCGGCAGGGGCGAGTTGGTCGGCCAGGGTCCCGAACTCGCCGAGCGAGTGATCGTCCAGTACAACAACGTGCAGGCCGGCCCGGCGTGCCGCGTCCAACACGGCCTCGGCCATCGGGTCGACCTCCCGGCCGACCAGGACGGTACCGACATCTGTGCCGCGCACCGACGCGATCATCAGTCCCGTGTCCGAAAGTCCCGTGCTCGAGGCCATCTCGTCGGGCACCGGTCGCAGGCCGAGTCTCGGCTCCCCGGACAGCATGGCCCCGTCCCCGGGCGCACTCAGAGCTGCGGTGCACTCCCGCCACAGCCGACGGTGATCCCAGCCGGTCATGCTGGGATGGACCTCGAGCACGGCGCGCCGAGTACTGCGCAGCGCTCCGGGATGCAGGACCAAGGTGTCCACAAGCTCCAGTCTCCGCAGCCGCTCCGGGCTGCGGACCAGCACGTCCTCGCGCGCCAGGACACTGCCGAGCGCCGCGGTGAAGGCCGCCGGACCGTAGCGCGCAGCCTTGGGTGAACCGGCCAATGCGGTCTCGGCCGCCCCATCGAGGTTGCGGGTGAACAGGAGCGTGGTGATGGCGCCGCCCAGCATCCCGTTGATCGCGGCGTCGGCATACTCCTCGCCGGGGCACGAACGCAGCGGCGGACGTACGACATCGTCTCCGGCCACGGTCGGCCTGTCCGGGACGCACAGCGTGTCGTGCAGGGCGTCGAACGTCGCGAGCTGGGCAACCGACTCCACCAACTGGGCGGTCCGCAATGCCGCGTCGAGCAGGAGCGGACTCGGTGACTGCCCGATCCCACAGACAGCCGCATGGGCCGCGGCGAGCACCAGGTCGGCCATGTCCGAGCCCAGCGCGCGGCTCAGCACCGTCCGTACCCGGGAGTCCTCGCGCATCACGACGACCGCGGCCACGACGACCTCCGGCACGGTCTTCAGAAAGGCCGTCCTTGCCGCGAGGGCGGTGGCGATGCCCGCCACGTCGCACGCCACGGCGACAGCATTGGCGCGCACGCCCCCGGCTGCACCCGGGTGCGTGTGTTCCAGTGTCCGGTCGGTGACGTGCACCAGCCCGTGTTCGGCGGCAAGTTCGGACACCCGGTCGACCAACTGCTCATCCACCGCTCCCTCGGTGGTCTGCATGACCAGACGCCCCAGGCCGCCGTCCCAGTAGGCGGTCAGCACATCAGGGTGCTCGGCCAGCTCGACGGCCACCTTCTCGCAGGCGGCTTCGAGCCGTTCCACGGTGGATTCCCGCGCGTCCGGATGTTGCCGCAGTGCGAGGTGCATGCGAGACCCGGCGTGCCAGTAACCGACCTGAGGGGTCACGGCGTTGCGAGCGACCCTGCCGACCCGCAGTGCGGTCGCCGACACCGCCGCCGCGCCGCTTGCAACGCCGCGCGCACCGGCGCCCACAAGCTCAGCGACCATCCGTGCCGTGTCGGTGGTCGGCGCGGTGATCCGGCGTGTGGCCTCGACGGGGGCAGCCAAGGCGTTCTGGAGGACCACGGCGGGCAGCCCGGTCAGTAAGCGAAGCAGCATGTCTCACCTGCGCGGGCGTGCCGCATGGGCCGGGGACGGAACGGTCGTCAGAGCGGTGGAAGGCCGGCGTCAAGGCTTCTTCCGCGCACCTGTCTTGGTGCGCGAGGTGTTCGTGGCGCTCGTGGCGGCGCGCTTGGACGAGCGGGCCTTCGCCGTGCCCGAGGTGCTCGTCGACTTGGGCGCACGGGTCTTCGCAGTCCCCGACGTGGCCTTGCCCGGACGGGTCTTCGCCTTCCCGGTGGCGGCCGACGCCTTGGCCGACCTGGCGGCGTGCTTCGCCTGCAATCCTTCGGCGCGGGCCTCGCCGGCTGCCTGGGCCGCCGCGGCGTCCTTGGGACGCGGCTGCGTGAGCCACACCACGGCTGCGCCCGCCGCGACCACTGGCCACTCGACCACACCGGCCACGCCGAGCAGCCCGGCACCGGTGTACGCCGCGACACGCCGTGCGTGGGGCGAGACGATCCCGACGGAGTCCAGAACACCGTCGAAGATCACCTTGACCTTCTCGGTGCCAGGGACCTTCTCCACTGCCGTCGTCACCATCTGCACGGGGTGCGCCAGCGTCTCCTGGACGGGATGCCGCACCTTCGTGTCCCCTGAGCCGTGCGCATGGGTACTGCCAGTCATGGTCGCTCTCCCTCCGTAGGGCAGGTGAGGCATGCAAACGAGGCCGTGACGCATCTCACCTTTCCGACAACCTTGACCAGATCCGGCAACTTCGGCAAGTCTGGACATATCGATTTGCCGCCGTATGACGTAGCCGGCGGTGAAGTCCGCGGTCCCGGCAGAGGCCGCTGCTGACCGCTGACCCGCCCGGCGCGCGTCCCGGCCGTGAGGAGGTGATGGCATGAGTACCCGGCCGCGTTCCGAGCCGTACTCCCGACGCCCACCCCTCACCACCGTCACCGCCTGACAGCGGCCCCCCCCCAACGCTCGCCGACCGACCCGCCCTGCACCGCACCTTTCCACTGGGCCAGGCTGCTCCAACGTGTGCGGTGGCAACGCCATGCGGACCGCAGCCATCAAGCCCTACTTCCTGTGGAGGCCGCTTCATGCGCATCGAGCTCACCTGGTCGCACCCCGACACCGACGACCGGACCCTGACCCTCGCGCTCCCCGACCTGCCCGCCCTGCGCCACGCGAGCCGACTGTGGTCGCCTGCCGTCCTTCTGCGCGTCGTCGCGTACGCAGAGCCCGTGGTCGCGGCCACAGCCATAGCCGTCGGTGCCGGCCCGCTCACCCGGGCCGCACTGCCGTACGCCCTCCGGTTTGCCCGGCGGTCACTCGGCACCGGCACACCTGCCGCCATGGCGAGCCCCATACCCCATGGATCGCCGTCCTCGCCGGCTCCCCGTCCGCCTGCGCCCTGAGCGACGTTCTGCGAAACGGCCGTACGGGTCGATTCGCGGCACCTCGGACGTCGAATGACGTGATGCGGTGCGGAGGCGGCGCGCGGCGCCTGATCCGGTCTGGGCAACGGCAAAGCCCCAGGTTTGCGACCTGGGGCTTTGCCATGGAGCGGGTGACGGGAATCGAAACCTGCGGCCGGCTGTCGGCGCGCAGGGATTCCACGTCGGTGTCGTTCGGGGCCTCTGTCCGGGCGGTGTCGAGTGCGGCACCGAGCTGTTGCGTCGTGCCGGCCCTCGGCGATAACGATGCGGCAGTAACTCATCCGCAGCCGGGGCTGGTCGAGGGGCCGCGGCGGGCTGCCCGGTGGGGGGGCGCACAGGCCGCAGGTCATGCAGCGGCCGGCCGGCGGCCTGCTGCTTGCCGCCGACGACAGGGCCCCGGGCCTCTGGCCCGGGGCCTTCCCATGGAGCGGGTGACGGGCCAGGTCTTCGGGACGGTCGAGGTCATAGGCGATGTCTGCCCAGGTGGGATGCGCTCCGGAGGCAGGGCCGCGTACGCACAGGTGCGGGTGCTCGCCGGGTGGGGCGGCGCCGGGGAGGCGTAGAGCGACGCATCCAGGGTCATGTGGCATTCCTCACAGTGGAAGCACAGGCAGTGAAAGCAACTGCACCCTTTCGTCTCTTCTGTCTGCCCCGGTGTTGTGGTGTCGGCCGGAACAGGTGAAAAACTTGTGACGGTCGGCCGTTGCCCCGGTCATACGATCACCTCAAGTCGCATCTGCGTGTCCCATTCCGCTGCGACCCTTTCTTCTTCTTTTCGGACCCTGAAGGGCTCTTGTGAAGATTCGCCGGATTCTTGCCACAGCTGTTGCCGCCGCAGTGACCACGCCTGCCTTCATGCTGTCGGCCACCCCCGCGTTCGCCGACGACAAGCCGGCTGCGCAGACGCAGCAGAAGCCGTCCATCGCGGAGCTGGAAAAGGCCGCCGCCGCAGCGAAGGCGGCGTACGACGACGCCGTAGCGGCCGAGAGCGCCGCCCACGCGGCTCTCGAAGCGCTCCTGTCCGACACCGCTCCCCTGGCCGTGGCAGCCAAGGCCGCCGAGGCCGCGGCGGCCGACGCCGCCACCGCGAAGACCGAAGCCGACCAGGCGGTCGTCGACGCCAAGGCGGCGGTCGACGCCCTCCCGGAGACGGCCACCGAGGAGGAGAAGACCGCCGCGGCGACGACTCTCACCGAGGCAGAAGCCGCCGCCGTAGCCGCCGGTGAGGCCAAGGCCGCCGCCGATGCCAAGGTCGTGGAAGCCCTGGACGCGCGTGACGACGAGCGGGTCGCCGCAGCCCGGACGCTGGGCCAGGCGCAGAAGGCCACCAAGGCGGCGCTCGCTGCCAAGACCGCCGCCGACGAGGCACTGGCCAAGGCGAAGGCGGAGGGCGGCGAGGGCGGCGAGGACGGCCCTTTCTGCGTCGCCGAGGCCAAGCTCACCATGGTCCTCACGGGTCTGCCGTCCACAGTCGCCGCCGGCACGAAGGTCGACTTCAATCTCCGGGTGACCAACGGCACCGACAAGACGATGGACAAGGTACTTCCGTTCGCCACCATCGAGGCGACCGACCGGAGCGGGCTCAAAGGCATCGACGACCTGGTGCACCTGCAGTGGTTGTCCGCCTCGTCCTCGACGTGGAAGACCGTCGACAACAGGCACTACATGGACACCATCAGCCCGCTGAAGGCGGGCGCCCACGCCGACGTCAAGATGCGCCTCACGATCGACGCCTCGGCCCCCGCGGGCAACGGCGTCACCTTCGTCGGCGGTGACTACTTCAACGACCCCAACGGCGACTGCGGCAGCGCGGACTTTGAGCGCTACGAGTTCCTGATCGCCGCCGCGGGAAGCAAGCCCGGCAAGGTCGATGACGCCAAGCCCGGCAAGGTCGACGACGCCAAGCCCGGCAAGACCAAGCCGAACACCTCGGACCTCAAGCCGCAGAGCGGCGCGACGGCCAGTCCCGTGAGTGGCAGCCTCGCCGCCACGGGCTCGTCCTCCGCGACGTCGCAGCTCGCCCTCGCGAGCGGTGCGGCCCTGGCGATCGGCGCGGGCGCGGTGTTCGTCGTACGCCGTCGCAAGGCCGGCTCCCACGCCTGACGCATGAGGCGGGGCGCCGACCATTCGCCCCGGCCCACGCGCTGACCGCCCAACGGGCCCGACACCGAGCGGTGTCGGGCCCGTTGTGGTCACACGACCGCCCCGGCGCATAGCCACCTGCAGACCAACACCTACGGGCCCAGAGTTCGGAGCGCGGCAGCAGGGCCCGTAGCAGGAAGTCCAGACCTTCTCTCGACCGTCCTTCCTGAGGCGCCGGTTCGGAGTCAGATCAGCGAGCGACCGGTGGGCCCGAGCCGGAGTACCTGAGGTGCTGCTGTCTGTTCCCGCTCGACACCCGGCACGATCTCGTCCCGTGCGAGGGGGTGGACTTGCATGTCGGCGAGGTGCCGACAGTGCGCACTCTCGTCGGGGTACGAGGTGAAGATCGCGGCGACGTTCTCGCCGGCGCGGACCGGCAGCCCGGCGAATGTGTTGTGCGCGTGCTCGGTGGTCAGGAAGGCGAGCGGCGCGGGTCCCGTCTCCTGGAGCGCGGGGAGGAGGCCGTCCCGGATCAGCGCGATGCCGTTCTGCCGTCCGGGAGGGAAGGACCACACGGTGGCGGACATGAACCGGTCAGGCGCCGGAGCGCTGACCGGGGGCCGCTCGGACAGGGAGCCGGTGAAGCCGTCCCCGGCCGACACGGGGCGCAGGAGGAGGACATCGTCGGAGTCGATCATGGTGTCGTTCGCCTGCGGACCGTGCTCGGCCCAGACGGGTCCGCCGTAGAAGTCCGTGAGCGCGCGATGGCGCGCCTCCATGTCCCGGAATCCGCGCAACCAGACGAAGCGGTCCGGATCGTCGAGGTCCCGGAACTGGCCGAGCACACTCATCCCCACGTCTTCCTGGGATTCGACGAACTCCCGGTCGAACAGCTCGATGAGTTCGTCGCGCCGGCGGGGACGCAGTGTGTACTGGCGAAGCTCGATCACGGTCGGTTGGCCGACGAGTTCGGTGGGTGGCACAGCAAGACTCCTGTTCGGTGTTCTCCGCGCAGGGCTCCGTCCTGTTCGGTCGTAGCCGGGAAGTGGTTCGACGGTAGGGGAGCTGTGTGACAGGTGCTGTCAGGGTTTCCGAGGAGAATGCGCGCATGTCTGCCAGTCGACTGCTCTCGGTGCTGCTGTTGCTGCAATCGCGGGGCCGTATGTCCGCGCGAGGAATCGCCGACGAGCTGAACGTGTCCGTGCGCACCGCCTACCGTGACGTGGCGCGCCTGCAGTCCGCAGGGGTCCCGGTCTACGCGGAGCCGGGCCGCGGGGGCGGCTACCAGCTGCTCGACGGCTACCGCACCCGCCTCACCGGGATGAGCGAGGGCGAGGCGCGGACACTGTTCTTTGCCGGACTGCCCGGGCCCGCCGCCGACTTGGGATTCACGGCCGAGATGTCGGCGGCCCGGCTGAAGCTTCTCGCCGCGCTGCCGGCAGGACCGCGGGAGGAGGCGGCACGGGCTGCGGCGGTGTTCCACCTGGACGCCCCCGGCTGGTACCGGGAGCCCGAACAGATTCCGCATCTCCCCTTGTTGGCCGACGCGGTTCTCACCCGGCGTGCGGTGGATGTGCGCTACCGCCGCTGGCGCGCCCCGCAGGAGGTGAATCGCCACCTCCACCCCTACGGCCTGGTACTCAAGTCCGGTACCTGGTACCTCGTGGCCGCCACCGACAAGGGGACCGCGACTTACCGCGTCGCCCAAGTCCTCGACGCGGTGCTGGGCGACGAACGGTTCGACCGGCCGCGGGACTTCGACCTGGGCGCGTACTGGGTCTCCTACCTCGATGACTTCCAGGCTCGCCGCTACACCGGCACAGCCACCGTCCGCCTGTCTCCCCGGGGACGCCGGCGCCTGCCCGACAACGTCCCCCCGGAGGTGGTGCGGGCGGTCGACTCCACCGCGACCGCCGTCGGCGACGACGGATGGGTCGAGGCGGTCATCCCGGTCGAGGGCACCGAGCACGCCTGCGGTGAGCTGCTGAGGCTCGGTGGGGACGTCGAGGTCGTTGCACCGGCCGAACTCCGCCAGGCCATGGCCGCCACCGTAGGGATACTCGCCCGAGCCTACGAGAGCAAGGGGCCAGGTGGTGCGTTGGTCAGCCCTTAGGGAAGTCCGGGCAACGACGAGGCCCCAGGTCGCTGACCCGGGGCCTCGTGGAAGAGCGGAACACTTCGGCGTGGACAAAGAGATCCCGCCGAGGGACGGCCATCGGCCCTGCTTCGCGAGCCATTCGACGCATGCGTGGGTGCCTCCGCAGGAATCCGTGCGGATCGGCGTCCGGCGCCCTCGCCGGAACCTTTTCGAGGCCGTTGCGCCCCCTCATCTGTCGCGGGGCTCCTGCGTTTGTCGCCGGCCCCCTGCGGATTCGTCCGCGATCGGTAACAGAGGGATCTTGTGCGGGCGTTCGTATGTCTTCATGAGGGAACGGCATCGGCGGAGACAGCAAAGGGGCGGGTGGGCATGGCAAGGCACAAGGGCAGGGGATGGCACGGCCGGCTTCTCGCGGCGGCGCTCGGGGTGACAGCGGTGGCCGCTGCCACCTCGGTGTGGACCGCGCAGGCCGACACCGCGGGAGGGCGGCAGCCGCAAGCGCGTGTCTCAGCGCCGGACGCCCGGCCTCAGGACCGCACCGTGACCAAGGTGGCGGCGGACATCGCGCACGCCTCGGACCGCGGCGCCCGGGGCGTCAACATCACCATCGACGACGGACCGGACCCGGTCTGGACGCCGCAGGTGCTGCAACTGCTGAAGGACAACGGTGTGAAGGCTACGTTCTGCATGGTGGGCACCCAGGCCCAGGCACACCCGGACCTGGTCAAAGAGGTCGTGGCGGCCGGGCACCGGCTGTGCGACCACGCGGTCTCGCACGACACCACCATGGACACCAAGTCCGAGGCATACCAGTCCCAGCAGATCCTGGATGCCGAACGCATGATCACCAAGGCGTCCGGAGGCGTCCGTCCGCAGTATTACCGGGCCCCGGGCGGTGCTTTCACCCCGTACAGCCGGCAGCTCGCCGCGTCCCGGGGGATGCGACCGTTGGGCTGGAACGTCGACTCCAAGGACTTCGAGCGTCCCGGTGTGGACACCATGGTCGCCACCGTCAAGAGCGAGATCTCCAACGGGCCGACCGTCCTCTTCCACGACGCGGGAGGGGACCGCTCCCAGACCTTGGCCGCTCTGCGCGAGCTCCTGCCCTGGCTGAAGCAGCAGGGGTACTCCTTCGGCTTCCCCGTGAGGTGAGTGAGGCTCGCCCGCACTGACCGGCGTCGAGGTGTCCTGAGCGCGTTGAATCTCCGACCTCGGGACCACACCAGGCAATACGGCTGATGCCCCGTCGTGCAACCGATGGCCGAAGACCTGTCACTCGTGCAGCGATTGGCGGCGGGACGCCACTGGCCCATGCTTTCGCGGTCAGGTGTCCACCGCTCCTTCAGCTGTCCCGCGGCGGGGGACACCGCGCGGAAGTCCGGCAGCACGACCAGGACCTGAGGAACGTGTCTCTGCCCCGGAGGGTGGGGCTGACTGGTCATAGCGGGTGGACGGGCCACCCCGTGGTCTTCTCGCCGTTCCCGCGCGTAGTGGTCTCGCGTCCGGACTGATCACGTCCGGCGTGGTGATCCGGCCTTCCGTCGTCACCACGCAGTCCGCGCCTACGCGAAAGCCCTCGCACGGCGAGGACCGGACTCCTCATGGGCCGGTGGCCTGGTCACCCGTTCGCCACCGGCCGATGGCTGACGGACCCGGAGACCCCCACGATGGCGAAGAGGGCTGCGCCCGCACCAGGGGCCGGGCACACGCCGACTTCGAGTCGGCCGATGTGGGCAGTCCGCTCCGGATCATCCGTCTCTCTCCTCGGAGGCCGCGGTGGGACATGCTGTCGGTGATGTGCTGGGCCTGGCCGCCGGTGTCGCGGTCAGCCCACTCCCGATCGTGGCGATCATCCTCATCCTGGCCACCCCGCAGGGGCGCCTCAACGGACCGCTGTTCGCCCTCGGCTGGGTTCTCGGGCTCGCAGCGCTCGGCGCAGTCATGCTGGTCGTCGGAGGCACAGGCGGAGCCGCCACCCACAAGCATCCGGCCACCTGGGTCGGAGCCCTCAAACTCGCCCTGGGCGTGCTCCTTGCCCTCTTCGGCGCCCGTCAATGGCAGCGCCGCCCCAAAGACGCCTCTCAGGCGCAACTCCCGAAGTGGATGGCAGCGATCGATCGCTTCACTCCCGTCAAGATCCTCGGCCTGGGGCTGCTGCTCTCGGCCGCCAATCTCAAGAACGCGCCCCTGACCATCGCCGCGGGCGCCTCGATCAGCTCTGCCGGGCTCCCGGTACCCCAGCAGATCGGAACGCTCGCGATCTTCGTGGTCATCTCCTCTCTCGGTGTGCTCGCACCGCTCGCCGTCTACCTGGTCATGGGCGAACCTGCCAAAACCATCCTCGGCAACTGGCGGGACTGGGCCGAGCAGCACAACGTCGCGGTCATGGCCGCCCTGTTCTTCGTGCTCGGCCTCAAGCTCCTCGGCGACGGCATCAGCATCCTCGCCGCCTGAGAAGCTGCGCGTACCGGGCTGGAGCCGGCACGCCGGCTCTCGTACGGCTCGATGCCCTCGGCAGTCGCGTCATTCCTCACTCTGCTCGATGTACAGATGGATCGGACCGCGAAGAATGGGGCTGCGCCGGTACGGGGGCGGGTCGGCGACCAGCCTGATCCGGTCGAGGCGGCGTACCAGCTCGGTCAGTGCGATCTGGGTTTCCCGCCGGGCCAGCGGGCCGCCGAAGCACAGGTGGATGCCGCTGCCGAACCCGAGGTGCTGGTTGTCACGTCGATCGGGGTCGAAGCGGTCCGGATCGTGGAAGCGGTCCGGATCGCGACTGCCCGAGGCCAGCATGAGCATGATCTGCGAACCCTTGGGTATGTCGGTGTCGGCGACGGTGATGTCGCTGTACGCCGCCCGCCAGGGAATGATGTGCACGGGTGGCTCGTAACGCAGCAGTTCCTCGACCAGCGGTACGACGAGGCCCGGTTCGTCGCGCAGGCGCTGCAGCACCTGCGGGTGGCGCAGCAGCGTCAGCATGCCGTTGGTGATGAGGTTGACGGTGGTCTCATGGCCGGCGATCAGCAGCAGGTTGGCGGTGCTGACGATTTCCTCGTCGGTCATCCGCCCATCCGGCCCGTCGTCGTTGGCCAGCCGTGACAACAGGTCGTCGCCCGGCCGGCCGTGGCGTTGCTCCAGCAGCCCGCCGAGGTACTGGCGCAAGTCCTTGCGGGCCTGTACGCCCTTGTCCAGTTTTTCCTTCGGATCGGTCTTGGGGTCGTAGTCGATCGAGTTGATGATGTCGTTCACCCACAGGTGGAACCGCGGTTCGTCCTCGCGTGGCACGCCGAGCAGGTGGCAGATCACGGTGACGGGGAACGGGTAGGCGAAGTCGTCGACGATGTCGATCTGCCCCTTGCCCGCGAAGTCGTCGATCAGACCGCTGACGACGGTGGTCAGGGCGGGTTCCATGCCGGTCACCAGCCCCGGGGTGTGCGGGGGGCCGAAATGGCGCATCGCCATGCGCCGCAGGCGGTCGTGCTCGGGCGGGTCGAGGTTGATGAACGCCGGCGTGGTCTGCTCCTCGGCTCCGGCCGTCGGATGCGAGAGATTGCGAGTGTCCGAGCTCAGGTGAGGGTTGTGCAGGATGCCCGTGATCTCACGATAGGTGCTGATGACGTAGCTGCCGTCGTCCTGCCGGGCCACCGGCGTCTTGCGCAGCTCGGCGTACAGCGGATACGGGTCGGCCCGGGAGGAGTAGTCGAGGATCCGGCGCAGCATGTCGGGCGTCTTGGTCGTGGTCATCTCGCTTTCCCTCCTACCGGTGCTGGTACGCGGCCGTGACGCGTCGCTCGCCCGGGTCGTGGCCGGTGACGACGACGGTGGCGCCCTGGGCGAGCAGGGCGGGCCCGGGGAAGTCGACGGGCGCCGGTTTCATGTCGGCGGGCTGGTCGGGCGCGGGACAGGGAGGCGGGAAGGGTGCGGCCGTCTCGATGAGCGTCCGGTAGTGGTCCAGCCACTTCGCGCTGTTGAAGCTCACTGCCGCGGTGACGCGGCCCCGGTAGCCGTATGCGGCGACGAAGCGGTGGTCGGGCACCGATCCCTGGGTGACGACCACCTCGTCGGCGAAGGTCGGCACGCCGACGGACTTGATGTTGACGCCGAACTGGATCGACCAGAACAGCGGGATGGACAGGTGGGGCCAGCGGTCCGCCTGGGCGCTGACCATGTTGTGTGCCGCGACCTCGGCCTGCTCCACTGCGTTGGCCCAGTGCTCCAGCGAGATGAGCCGGTACTCGTAGATCGGGTTCGGGCAGCGTGCCACGTCTCCGGCGACGAAGACATCGTCGGTGACCAGGCCGTTGAGGTCGAGGGCGCGACACCCCGTGTCGCAGGCGATTCCCCAGACGCCCGCCGCCAGTCCTGAGCCTTGCAGCCACTCGGTGTTGCGGATGCCCCCGAGTGCCACCACCGCCACGTCGGCGTCGATCGTGGTGCCGTCGTCGAAGTGAGCGCGGCGAAGCCGCCCCTGCGCGTCGCCCTCCAGCTGGGTCACCTTGACACCGCAGCGCAGGTCCACACCGTGAGCGCGCTGCATGTCCGCCGCGACCTCACCGATCATGGCGCCGAGGGCCCCGACCAGCGGGGCCGGCGCGAGTTCGGCGACGGTCACCGGGATGTCCCGTTCGCGGCAGATGGAGGCGATCTCGGAGCCGGTGAATCCCGCACCGATGACCAGTACGCGGGAGGGTCCGGCGGCGAGGGCCCGCTGCAGGCCTTCTGCGTGTTCGCGCGTACGCACGACGAACACCCCGTCCAGAGCCGCTTCGCTCTCGACGAACCAAGGCCGGGCCCGAACCCCGGTAGAGATCAACACCCGGTCGAAGGGAACCTCGCGTCCGTCGGCGAGACGCACGTGATTGGTCGCCAGGTCCAGCCCACTGGCCGGCACACCCAGCAGCCACTCCGCATCGATCTCACGACGTCGCGGCAGCTTGGTGTTCCCGGCCGGCACCCACCCGGTCAGTACCTGCTTGGACAGGGGAGGCCGGTCGTAGGGCTCGCCCAGCTCGTCGCCGATCATGGTCAACGAACCGGTGAAACCCTCGTCGCGCAGCGTCTCTGCAGCGCGCAGCCCCGCCAGCGACGCCCCGACGACCACGATGCGGCCATCGCGCTTGAACGCTTGCAGATTGTCGGCGCTGGTCATGACGGCGACGCCTCCGCCGGTGCGTCCCGTCCCTCCAACTGGTCGACCAGAATCGCCTGGACCGGGCAGGCCGCCGCGGCGCGCAGCACCTGGTCGCGCCGGGCGTCGGCGGCGTTCGGGTCGTACATCAGCGCTTCCTCGCCGTGCATCCGGAACGCGTCCGGAGCCAGGAAGGCGCACTGCGCATACCCTTCACATCGGGAAAGATCAACGACAACTCTCATCCCGACCTCCACAGGGACTGCGAGCTGCGGGCCCGGAAGCCGGCGCCACTCCGGCGCGCAAGGCGCGAGACGGCAGAGAGCGGGACGGTGAGAGAGAAAGGGACTTGGCCGTTGCCCACCTCCGCGGACGCGAGGAGGGGCACCGCGCTCGTCCGGTCACCGCAGAAAGATTTGGCCATCGCCCATAGGGCGACCGGCGGGTAAAACCGCCCAGAGATCCTGACCTTCCAGGGATCCTGACCTTCCTGTTGAAAAAGCCTATCCCGCGCACACATCGCCCGCACCCGGGGAAACGGCTGCCCTGCCGATCGGTGCCGGAGCCACATGTCCTGGTCGCCCGGTCGCGTTCGACCGATCGGCGCATTCTGCCCGCGCCCGGCGTGTGGCCCGGGCTCCCGGATGATTCGGTGTCGAGAGAGGCCGACCTGACCCGCATGAGGTCGTGAGGGCAGCCACTCGAGAAGGAGTACCGGCGTGAGCGTGATTCAGGGAGCCCCTCAGGGCGTCATTCCCGGGCATCTGCTGAAAGGCCAGAAGGCACTCGTCACCGGCGCGAACTCGGGCATCGGCAAGGCGACGGCCATCGGCCTGGGGCGGGCCGGAGCCGACGTGGTCGTGAACTACGTCGCCGGGCGCGGGGAGGCCGAGCAGGTGGTCGAGGAGATCTCCGGGTTCGGGGTGCGCGCGATGGCGTACGAGGCCGATGTGTCCCAGGAGGACCAGGTCGTCGCGATGATCGAACGGATGGTGCAGGAGTTCGGGACCATCGACATCCTCGTGGCCAACGCGGGGCTGCAGCGCGACGCTCCGTTCACCGAGATGACGACGGCACAGTGGCAGAAGGTGCTGGACGTCAACCTCACCGGCCAGTTCCTGTGCGCGCGGGAGGCGACGAAGGAGTTCTTGAGGAGAGGGGTCGTCCCTGAGGTGTCGCGCGCGGCTGGGAAGATCATCTGCATGAGCTCGGTGCACCAGTTGATCCCTTGGGCCGGTCACGTCAACTACGCGGCCTCCAAGGGCGGCGTGCAGATGATGATGGAGACGCTCGCCCAGGAACTCGCCCCCCACCGGGTCAGGGTCAACGCGATTGCTCCGGGAGCCATCAGGACGCCCATCAACCGCGGCGCTTGGGACACTCCCGATGCCGAGAAGGACCTGCTGGAGCTGATTCCTTACGGGCGCGTCGGTGATCCGGAGGACATCGCCCACGCGGTTGTCGGGCTCGCCTCGGACCTCATGGATTACGTGGTGGGCACCACCCTCTACGTGGACGGCGGCATGACCCTCTTTCCTGGTTTCGCCACGGGCGGCTGAACCGCCACGCGATTCAGGGCGACAGCCGGACCGCGGTACTCAGTCACGCTGCTGGTCGAGGGCGTCGTCCAGGGTGGTGGCGGCCATGATCAGCGACAGATGCGTGAAAGCCTGCGGGAAGTTGCCCAACTGCTCGCCACTGGGGCCGATCTCCTCGGCGAACAGGCCGACGTGGTTGGCATAGGTCTGCATCTTCTCGAAGGCATAGCGTGCCGGACGAATCCGTCCGGCACGGGCAAGAGCGTCCACGTAGAGGAAGGTGCAGAGGCTGAAGGTGCCTTCGGAGCCCCGCAGACCGTCCGGGGAGGCCGCGGGGTCGTAGCGATAGACGAGGCTGTCCGACACCAGCGTGCGTTCCATCGCGTCCAAGGTCGACAGCCAGCTCACCGTCCTGGGCGCCAGGAATCCGACGCGCGGAATGAGCAGCAGCGAAGCGTCGAGGACATCGCTTCCGTAGTGCTGGACGAGGGCCTGCTCCTTCTCGTTCCAGCCCCGCTCCATCACCTGTTCGAGGATCGCGTCGCGAGCCGCAGTCCAACGAGGAGCGTCGGCCGGGCGGCTGTGCTCCCTCGCCAGGCGCAGTCCCCGGTCGAAGGCCACCCACGCCATCACCCGGCTGAAGGTGTAGTCCTGGCGCCCGCCACGGGTCTCCCAGATGCCCTCGTCGGGGCGGTCCCAGGAATCGGCGAGCCAGTCCAGCGTGCGCGCGACGTTCTTCCAGCCGTGGTAGCTGCCTCCCATGGTGACCTGGCGCCCCTCCGACAAGGCGTAGAGCGCCTCCCCATAGATGTCCAGCTGCAGCTGATCGGCCGCCGCGTTCCCCAGCCGCACCGGATACGAACCCCGATAGCCCTCGAAGTGCGAGAGAACCTCTTCCGGCACCTCGGGGTCTCCGTCGACGCGGTACATGATCTGCAGCGGCTCGCCACCGACGCCCTCCCGGGCCTGGAGGCGGTCGCTCATCCAGCGTGTGAACTGAGCCGCCTCCTCGGCGAACCCCAGGTCGAGCAGGGCACGCACGGACAGGGAGCCGTCGCGGACCCAGGTGTAGCGGTAGTCCCAGTTGCGTTCACCCTCGATCTGCTCGGGCAGACCCATGGTCGCGGCGGCGACGGGCGCACCTGTGGGCGCATAGGTGAGCAGCTTGAGCGTGATAGCCGAGCGGTGCACCACACCCGGCCACCGGCCGCGGTACTGCGAGGAGCGCACCCAGCGCTGCCAGAAGTCCACCGTGTCCCAGAACCGTTCCATCGCCCGGTCCGGGGTGATCGGCGGCGGGGGGTCGTCATCGGGTCCGCCGAAGGTGAACACCGCCGCGGCCACCTCACCCGCCCTCAAGGTCACTGCTCCCCGCACGTCCGTGCCGTCCTGTTGCAGGGGGAAGGTGCTTTGCAGATGGGCGGTGACGTTCGGTGCCCGGAACGTGGCGTCACCGTCCTGCATGTCGAGATGGTGGGTGGCCCGGCCGTAGTCGAAGCGCGGACGGCACTCCAAAGTGAAGTGCACCGTTCCGCGCACCGCTCGCACACCGCGCATCAGCACGTGCCTGTCAGTGGGGGTGCCGGTGCGATCCGGTGGCATGCAGTCGAAGATCTCGCCGACCCCGTCCGGCGACATGAACCGCGTAACCAGGACTGCGGTGTCGGGGTAGTAGAGCTGCTTGCAGGTGGTGTTCCGGCTTTCCGGCGCGAACAGGAAGTAGCCGCCGCGGTCGTGGTCGAGCAGGGCAGCGAAGACGCTGGGCGAGTCGAACCGGGGAGCCGCGAACCAGTCGACGACCCCCTGGGACGACACCAGGGCAGCGGTCTGCAGGTCGCCGACGAGGCCGTGGTCGGCGATGGGCGGGTAACGGTCCATGATCATCTCGCTTCCCTGATGCCCCCGATTCCACTGTCCGCCCTGCGCGACGAGGCTGCCACGGGATGTGGTCACGAGGGAGATGCGAGGGCCACCGTCAGGAGGTGAGCGTGCCGGTGCCGTCCTCGACCCGCCTCAGCCACTGCTCCGGCGCCTTGCCCCCGGCGTGGCGGCCGAGCCACGCTCTTACGGGCAGGGATGGGGCACGGCCCCGGACTGTGTGGTCCGGCACCACGGTAAAGCCGTGTGGGCAGCGTGCCAGGCGCAGGGTGGTTCAAGCCTGCTGAACGGCGTTGCGTGCGCAACTGATTGGCGCACCCGACATCCGGCGCCGCACTCGCGGACGTCGGTGTTCTCGACGTACTTGTCGGTCGTGCCGCCGTCGGCGTACTGCTCGGGACCGTAGAAATGGTTCTGCTCGCAGGTCATGGCCTGCGAGCAGAATGAGCAGTTCGAGTTCCGGACCGGGGGCAGAGCCGGAATTCGCCCGCGGTTCGTTCGCCGGGCAGCGGTGGCCGGGGTGTCTTGGGCATGCGGCATGGAACGGGCCCGGACGAATCACCTCGTCCGGGCCCGCGGGGCAGTGGCGAAGACCGGCTCAGAACAGGCCCTTGTACCCCTGCCAACCGGTGGCGATCTTCGTACGGCCGCCGAAGGAGCCCTTGCCGTTGCCGTTGTTGCGCCAGACGGTCCCGGAGGTGTCGCGGGAGACGATGTCGGCTTTGCCGTCGCCGGTGATGTCGCCGACGCCCACGATCACGTTGTACGACGAGCCCCAGTTGTTGAAGACCTTCACGCGGCTCTTGAACTTGCCGGTCGCGGTGCCGTCGTAGCGCCACAGCTCGTTCGACCTGTCCTGCACCAGCAGGTCGCCGTAACCGTCGCCGTTGAGGTCACCCGCGCCCAGGATCTTCTTGTAACCCGTCCACTTGGACGCGATCTTCACCCTGGCGGAGAGCTTGCCCGTGCTCGTCGCCTTGTAGAGGTAGACGTCGCCGGTCGAGGACTGGCGGGCGATCAGGTCGGCCCGGCCGTCTCCGCTGATGTCCCCGGGCGAGGTCAGCACGTCGTACTGGTTCCAGCCCGTGCCCAGCGAGGTGTATGCGGTGGAAGGCGTCACCGCCGCCCCGCACGCGGGCCGGTAGGCGCGCAACGCACCGCTGCTGAACCGGACGAGCACGTCGTTGCACCGGTCACCGCTCAGGTCGCCGAAAGGCACCGCCTTCACCGTGGTCGGCCACCCGGAGCCCGTTCGCTTCCCGGTGAACGTTCCCTTCCCCGTCCCGTACTGGTACGTCAGCCCGCCCGAGCCGTTCAGCGTCATCAGCTCGCCGAAGCCGTCCGATCCGACGAAGTCGCGGCGGGCCGCGGCGGCTCCGGTGACCTTGACCGTGCCCGTCTTCGTCAGCGCCGCGCCCTGCCCGTCCGCGGGAGCGACGGTCAGCTTCCAGGTGTAGGCGCCGTTGGGCACCAGCCGGCCGGAGCCGTCCTTGCCGTTCCAGGCCGGGGTCACCACGCCGCGCGCCAGACCGCCGGAGAGCGTGCGCACGGCCGTATCGGCTCTGTTGTTGATCACGAGCTTCCAGGAGGCCGCGGGCTTGTTCAGCCACCACTTCGGGCTCCACTGCGCGGCGCCGCCCTTGACGTCCACCGAGGCGGCGACGGTGGCGTCGCGCTGGACGAGGGCGGAGACGGGGACGTCGCTGGAGGTCAGACGGATGGTGTTGTCGGAGCGGAGCTGGGCGATCACGCCGGTGTACGGGTCGACGTCCCAGGCGTTCCCCTCGAACTTCCCGGCGGTGTGCGACACGGGCGTCCCGCTGCGGACGTCGATCACCTTCAGCCGGCCGGCCTCGACCGTCGCGACGAAGCCGTCGCCGAGTTGCGCCTGCTCCCGGCCGGAGCCGGAGACGAGGGTCAGGTTCCGCTTCGTGACGGTGTCGTAGACGCCCTGTCCCTCCGAGGCGAGCACGCAGTTCCACAGCAGCCAACGGCCCACCGCCTGGAAGTCGTTCAGCAGGCAACCGCGCCCGAACCACACCGGCTCGCCCTGCCGCCCGGTCGGCAGGTCGACAGGGGTCACGCTGTCATTGCCCGACATCACCCACAGGGTGGTGCCCCACACCGCCCGCACGGCATCCGTCGTTGTGTACACCGTGCGCCCGGAGTCGAGATCGACGATCCGGGTCTCCGCCACGCCGGCGCTGTCGTACGGCCTGGTCAGGGCGGCGAAGCGGCCGCCCGCGGCGGTCGCGGTCTGGTAGCTGCGGGAGCTGTCGATCCGGGTGCCTGGCAGCGACTGGGCGGCGCCGAGGAGCTGGGGCTGCTGGGCGGCGCTCGTGCCGTAGCCGGAGACGACCGTCCGGCCGTCGCCGGTGTCGATGAGGCGCGGGCGGCCCTCCGAGTAGTTCTCCGGCGCTATACGGCCGCGGGTGGTGCGTGCCCCCGCAGTGGGGGAGTCGGCCACTCCGGTCTCACGGGTGTGGAGATACGTCCAGTCACCCACGGGATCCTGTTCCACGGTGGTCAACCGCCCCTGGGTGAGAGTCAGTTGGGAGACCGTGCGGGCGATCTGCCGGGGGTACGCGTCCGCGATCCGGCGCACGGTGACCCCGCCGCCCCTGGCGGTCTCGATGAGGGAGACGCCCCAGTGGTCCGGGTCGGCGCCGCCCGCGACCAGCAGCCCGCCGTCCGGAGTCGGCACGGCCTGGCGCGACGTCCTGGCCAGCAGCGTCCTCGGCGCGGAGCCGTCGAGGGGGACGGCTTCCACCCGCGAGACCGCGCGGCTGATGTCGTAGCGGCCCAGGGAGGAGTCGTACCGGGACACGACGACGGTGTCCCCGACCAGGCCCAGTACCTGCGCGATGTCGCCGACCGGAACGGTCCGCACGGCGGCGGACGGGTCCTGGCGGGAGGCGACGTGCAGGGTGCCGTCGTAGAACCACACCAGGTGGGTGGCGCTGAGCGCGACCAGGTGGTGCCACGACTGCACGGTGTACGGCAGGGCGGTGAAGCGCCCCTGCCCGACATCGAGCCACCCGGTGACCTCGTCATCGCCTTTTCGGTACCGCACGACCTGTCCGCGCGCGTCGCCCAGCCCCGCGGCGGACCACAGGTAGACGCCGGAGGGGACGCCTTCCACCGTGCGGTCGGTGACGGAGCCGTCGGCCCGGGCGTCCAGCAGATGCCACCCGGAGTCGGTGCCCGGGGTTCCCGCCGTCGTGACGACCGTCGACCCGAGGGTGCTGAAGTACGAGTGTCCGTCGGGGAGCGCGACCATACTGACCTGCCCGGACGTCATGTTCCGCAGCGTCACGGTCCTGGCGGAGCTGTCGTAGCGGGCGACGACGTCCGAGCCCGCGCCGGCACTCGTGACGCCGTACACGTCCGTGCCCGAGGCGTCGACGACCGTGTCGACACCTGCGTACGTCGTCCACAGCTGGCCCCGCCCCTCCTCGTACCGGAGGAACCCCGAGGGCCCCGCGCTCAGCAGGCCCGTCCGGGGAGCCAGGGCCATGGTGGCCGGCACGACCACCTCTCCGGTGACCGTCTCCGCATGCGCACTGCCTGCCGTGAGCGGGCCGAGCCCGAGGGCGAGCGTGAAGGAAACAGCCGTGGCGGTGGCGCCTCGTACGAGCGCACGTCTGCCCATGCAGAATCTCTCCGGGGACAGTAGGTGAAGGCTTGGAGAGACTTGTGCGTACGCCGTTGAGCCGCAGGTCATGGACGCGCGGCACATATGACGTTCAGACACCCCCCCAGGCGAGTGGCCGGATTTTAGCACTTTACCTGTGCATGACCTACGGGCCGGGGAGTATGGTGATGACTGATCACCGCGCACTACAACAAGACCCAGGCTCCTGACCTGGTCCCAATCATGGAGCGGGTGACGAGAATCGAACTCGCGCTCTGAGCTTGGGAATCACCCGGCGCTTGGGAGTAAGCATGGCTGCTGACCTGCGGAAACAGCCGCGAAATGCGCCGGCCGGACTGCCGCGTCGGATGCTTTACCGACCGCTGTTTACCGCCTCTACTGGCACGTTGTGGCACGGCCGCAGACGCCGCACGGCTCCTGTCTGGTGTGAGGAAACCTCGGCGCCCCGTGTCTGAGCGCTTCGCGGATCAGCCGACTCCCCCTTTCCGAGATCAGCCGCATTCGCAGCGCCGCCGCCGAGGCAGGCATCCGTACCGCCGGCGGGGCCGCCGGGTGACCGACGACCGTTGGGTATGGGAGTACGCCTTCCAAGCTGAGGACGAGGCCGGCTACCCGAAGGCTGTGCGCGACGAGATGAAGGCCGTCGCCGACCAGATCGTCGAACTTGCCGACCTCGGCATCGACCCGGCCGAACTCGGTGATCCCACCCCCGGCACGGCTCGCCGTCACATGCTCGCCTCCGGCGGATGGTTCGAGACAGGCACACCCCCGGACAAGGCCACGTCTCCTCGCCGTGGTCCTGGTCGTACCACCGCTGCACGTGCTCTGACTGGAGCCGCCACACCGGCGCCAGTGTTCCCCAGCCGCAGGTCCTACGCGTCGAATGCGGCCGGGTCGAGGGAGTCGACATCCTCCATGAAGCTCAACATCCGGGCGTTGACCACGTCGGGATGGTCGATCTGCGGTCCGTGGCCCGTCGCGGCGATGATCTCGGCGCGGGCCCCGGGGATCAGGCGCGGCA